>JAGLTR010000099.1 GCA_023135155.1 Gammaproteobacteria bacterium | reverse complement strand
GCTATGGGAGAAATGTTTGCGTAGAGCTTTTTCGATAACGCTCATTATTTCTTTGCGATTACCGCGTGCTTTTTTTACCGCTTCAGCCAAGGCGCGATTGCGCAGGGGATAGAGAAATGAGAATGCTAGGCTGTCTAATTCAACATATATATCATGCATACCTAAACGGTTTGCAATTGGTGCATAAATATCGATGGTCTCTTTGGCGATGCGCTTTTGTTTGTGATGCGGAAGGGAGGAAAGGGTGCGCATATTATGCAATCTATCCGCTAGTTTAATAAGGATTACGCGAATATCTTGTGACATTGCCATAATCATTTTACGTAAGCTTTCAGCTTGTGCTTCGGCAACGGTAGAGAATTTTAATTTTGATAATTTAGTAACACCATCGACAAGTTGCGCAACACTGCGCCCAAATTTTTGCGCTACTTCTTCTTTTTCTAGCTCTGTGTCTTCGATAATGTCGTGTAGAAGCGCAGCAATGATGCTTTCTGCATCCATATGCATATCGGCTAAAATTAGGGCCACAGATAATGGATGATTTATATAAGCTTCGCCACTGCTTCTTTTTTGGCCAGAGTGCGCATTATCGGCCAAAAGAAAAGCGTCATAGATATTGTTAATTTGCTTTTTTTTAAGATAGCTTAATTTTTTTTGTAGTTTCTTAAATGCGCGCACTCGTACCCCCGGTTGACTACTCTTCTTCAAGCGGTCCAATCATCTCGGCAGGGTTAAGCTTGTTCTCGGCAATTTCTCTTAAAGCAATTACTGTTGGCTTGTCATTTTCTTCAGGAACAAGTGGTTCTGCACCTTCAACTGAAAGTTGGCGGGCGCGTTTGCTCGCTTCTAAGATTAAATCAAAGCGGTTATCAATTGTGTGTAGACAATCTTCAACTGTTACTCGTGCCATATCGTTACCTCATATTCTTAAGTGGTTATATTATTAAGTATAGTCCAAACCGCGGCTACCTGGTCCTTTTATATCGTGGGGCGTAGCTAAGGGAATGAATTCTACCGGGTTTTCGTAAGTTCTGCTAGTAGCTCTCGATGCTTGCCAAGCTGTGCATCCATGCTTAGGCGATGTGAACGGACAATTGAGCGTAGATCCACAAGGGCAACATCGAATTTATCGTTTACTACCAGGTAATCGAAGGTATCGCAGAGCATAATTTCATCATGCGCCATAGATAGGCGTTTCTCGATCACCGACTGATCATCCTGTTGCCGTTTTTCGAGTCGGCGACGTAGTTCTTGCATTGACGGTGGCAGAATGAAAATGCTGATACAGTTCGGAAAGAGCTCTTTGACTTGTTTGGCGCCTTGCCAGTCAATTTCGAGAATGACATCGTTGCCGTTATGGAGCTGTTTTGCGACCCAAGATTTAGAGGTACCGTAGTAGTGACCAAAAACGTCAGCGTATTCCAAGAAGTCATCATCTACGATCATTTGCTGGAATTTTTCATCATTAACGAAGCAGTAGTGCTCGCAATCTTGCTCGCCCGGTCGGCGAGGGCGAGTTGTGAATGATATCGATGTTATAATGCTATCTAGAGATTCAACCAGAACTTCGACCAGTGATGTTTTTCCGGTTCCAGATGCGGCGGCGATTACGTAAATAGTGCCCTGTTGTTGCATAACCATATCTCCATTAATTATTTATTCGATATTTTGAATTTGCTCGCGCATCTGTTCAATTAATACTTTTAATTCTACCGCCGTGTGCGTAGTGTTTTTCTCAACAGCTTTTGATGCCACGGTATTGGCTTCGCGGTTTAACTCCTGCATCATAAAGTCTAAACGTTTACCAACTGGCCCTGTTTTTTGCAGAATCTTTTTGGTTTCTTTGATGTGCATTTGTAGGCGATCTAGTTCTTCGGCAATATCTATTTTTTGTGCATAATAAACCATCTCTTGTTCAAGACGATTACTGTCGTGTTCGCCACTGATTTTTGCTAAGTTTTGCATGATGCGTTCACGATGCGTTTTAATTATAGCCGGCAGGTGCTTTTTTAATTTCTGTGTTTCGCTGAGGATGGCATCAAGCCGTTGTGCTATTAATTGTTTTAGCGCGGCGCCTTCTTGCGCGCGTACTTTTATTAATTCATTTAATGCTTGCTCAAATAGTTTAACAACTTTCTGTGAATTTTTTTGCGAGTCAGAATTATTAATTTGTAATACATCATTCCAAGATAATACGTGGAGAGGACTTACTTTTGCGCTTGGTGTTTTAAAGATTTTACCAACTTCATCGCTGGCTTTAGCGAGTTGTTTTACTAGGTTGGTGTTTAAGTTTAATTCTAATTTTGTCGCTTCGCCCGGTTGAAACTTTAATGAGCAATCAATTTTGCCGCGCCCTAGTTTTTTGTGGGCAATTTCGCGTAGTTTGTGTTCCAGATGGCGTAGTGATTCCGGTATACGAAAATTACAATCCAGGTAGCGATGATTAACGGAACGAATATCCCAAGTGGCAGAGCCCCAATTCCCTTGGTCAGTTGTGCGAGCAAAAGCGGTCATACTTTGAGTCATGTAATGTGTTCCTTAAGTAAGTTGCGTATATATAAAGAGGCATTATACTAAGCCTGGTTCCGAATATTGTCCAGTTTGCTGAAGAGGAGAAGATCATGCGTCCAAGTGAAAGAGCTAGTAACCAGCTGCGTAGCGTTAATATTACTCGTAATTATACAAAGCATGCCGAAGGCTCGGTGTTGGTCGAGTTTGGCGATACGAAGGTTATCTGTACTGCCAGTGTTGATGCTAGTGTGCCAAGATTTCTAAGAGACTCTGGTCAGGGGTGGGTTACAGCCGAATATGGAATGTTACCGCGCTCAACCGGGACCCGTATGGCGCGCGAGGCCAGTCGCGGCAAGCAGGGCGGACGCACTTTAGAAATTCAACGTCTCATTGGGCGTTCATTACGCGCAGCTGTTGATCTGAAAGCCTTAGGTGAAAATAGCATTTCGATTGATTGCGATGTTATTCAGGCTGATGGTGGCACCAGAACAGCGGCGATAACTGGTGGTTGTGTTGCGCTATATGATGCTGTTGAAAGTTTGCGAGCTAAGGATAAGTTAAAAGCAAACCCCTTTAAGCAATTTATTGCAGCTATTTCGGTTGGGATATATAAAGGCGCGCCAGTCCTTGATTTGGATTATGCTGAAGATTGTACTGCTGGTACTGACATGAATGTCGTGATGGCTGAAAATGGTCATTTCATTGAAGTGCAGGGTACCGCTGAAGATGGCGCTTTTGATCGCGAAGAATTAAATCAATTGTTGGATTTGGCGCACTTAGGTACTGAGCAACTGATCGCATTGCAGAAACAGGTTCTAGGGTTGTAGTAGTTAACTAGGGCACTTCTATTCTAGCCACTCATAGAATTCATTCGCAATTAGAGAACATTGCGCGCATTTTTTGCATTTGGTTTCTGCTTCTTGCACTTTGCGCACTTTACCTTTTCTGATCCAGATCTCTAACATCTCGCGGAGTGTCTCGGCGTCAGTGTCAAAATGCAGGGTTAAGTCGTGCATGCTGACGACTTTGTGTTCGATTAAATATTCTTTTAATTCAGATAGGATCATAACTATTGCTCCTTTGGTAGCATGTTTTTGCTGTGGAAACGCATTATTAGAACTGTGGATAGGAAGATGCTGAGCATTAATATAATCCAAAAACTTGCAGCAGCAGGATCTTTGGTAAATGTTGCTACTTGGTAGAAGAGGGTGGCAACAAAATAGGCGATACCAGTATTCCAAAACATTGAGAATGTTGCCCAGCGCCAATTTAATTCTTTAAATATCGTAGCGATTGCCGGAATACAGGGAAAGTACAGTAGTACAAATAACAGGTAAGCAAAGGCGCCAATTGGACCATTAAAACGTTTATACATTTTGCCATAAACACCGTTTATTTGGTTTGTCGTTGATTTTATGTTTATGGGATTGCCGAGGTCCGTAATGAATGATTGTAAGTTTTGTTTGATGGATAGCAGTGCAGTTTTTAGCTCAGCGGTGAAGCTGTAGGTTTCTTTTCTTGTTGTTTTGGTGCCGCTAAATTCGTTATATAAAGTGTTTAGAGTTCCAACCACAACTTCTTTTGCCATAATGCCTGTAACTAGGCCGACGGTTGCAGGCCAGTTGTTTTGTTGGATGCCTATTGGTTTTAAAACTGGTGTTATGGTGCGCCCAATAGTTGCAAGGACCGAATGTTTACTAGGGTGGTTAAAATTAATGCTGCCATCAGTATTAAATGTATTCAGTGCGCTCACAATAATACAAACCGGAATTATTATTTTACCAGCTTTGATAATAAAGCTTTTTAATCGGTGCCATGATTGTATAGTAATATTTCGTAGTGTCGGTAGGTGGTATGGCGGCAGTTCCATGACAAGAGAAGATTGTTCTCCTTGCAGTAATGTTTTGCGCAGAATTAAGCCGGTGATGACGGCGACGAGAATGCCGGTTAGATATAAAATAAACACAATATTTTGACCGCCTTTTGGGAAAAAGGCGGCTGTAAAAACAGCGTAAATTGCAAGTCTGGCGCCACATGACATGAATGGCGTCATCATTATAGTTAATATGCGATCACGTTGATTATCTAATGTGCGTGTTGCCATAATTGCAGGTACGTTGCAGCCAAAGCCGATCAGCATTGGTACAAAGGATTTTCCTGGTAAGCCAATTGCGCACATTAATCTATCAACGACGAAACCCGCGCGCGCCATATAGCCGGTACTTTCTAAAACCGCGAGAAAGAAAAACATCGCAGCTAAAACTGGGATAAATGTAAGCGTAGTATTGATACCTTTACCTGCCCCCGAACTTAATAACATTATAAGCCATGGTGGAAAATGCCAGCTTACTAACAGATGCGCTAAGCCATGTACAAAAATTGCATCACTGCCAATCTGGAAAAAGTCTTGGAAAGCGCCGCCAATATTTATTGCAAACATAAACATCAGATACATGACGCCTAAAAATATCGGAATACCTAATACGCGATTTAATATAACACGGTCAATTGCTGTGGTAACTGTTGTTTTAATTGCTGTAGTTTTAACAGCAGTTTGTACTATTTTATGGATCATCCCATAGCGTGCATCAGCTATTAAAATATCGGCATCTTCGTTGAGCTCATTAGTCATTTTATTTTGTATGGCGGTAACTTGAGCGGTAATTTTTGGTTTCACATGCTTGGATATAGTTGCATCTTCTTCTAAGAGTCGAATGGCTGTGAAGTAGGCGTACTTATTTTTTATTTGGTTAGCTAACTCGCCTATTTGGTTCGAAAGTGCTGGTGGGTACTTAACTTTAATGTTGTCGGGCTGTTTATTGTTCCAAGTGTTGATTATAGCTATTTCTAATTCGGCTATACCATGGCGCCGGCTAGAGATTAGCGGTAGTGTTGGGCAGTCGAGCTCTTTTTCTAGCTGTTTAATGTCTACCTTAATGCCGCGCTTTTTCGCAATATCAGACATGTTTACGGCGAGAATTGTTGGTTTATTCAATTCTAGTAGTTGCGTGGTTAAATAAAGGTTGCGTTCAAGGTTGTTGGCGTCGAGTACATTAACAATTAAATCAGCTTCGTCTTCTAATAGATATTCGACTGCGATTTTTTCATCAATGGCGCTGGCTTCGTCTAGTGTTGATAAACTATAGATACCTGGTAGATCTACAATCTCCACATGATATTCGCCAATTTCAAAATAGCCGGTTTTTTTGTCAACAGTAACGCCAGGCCAATTACCGACGCGTTGATGCGATCCGGTTAAAGCGTTAAATAGGGTTGTTTTGCCGGCATTAGGATTACCAATCAGTGCTATGGTGAACTTTTTCATTCGTCCACCTTTTCTAACTTTAATATGCCGGCTTCATTTTTACGCAGAATAAGCGAGAAGCCGCGCAGGGATATTTCGATCGGGTCCCCCAATGGGGCAATGCGTTTCAAGGTTAATATTGTTCCTGGAGTCAATCCCATAGCTAATAATTTTTTACGATAGGCGGTATGCTCTTTGGTGAAGCCCATTATTTTTACTTTATCGCCTACTTTTAGATTATTCAGTGTCATAGATTATTGTTTATTATTAGGTTGCGCCGGATTGGTTTTTTCCACTTCTTCTTGTACTTTGCGGCGAAACTCTAGCGGGTTCGGGATATAGTTAAATGGATCCTTGCTGCCGCCGGTACCACTGATGGTTATTGTGCCGTATTGCAGAATTCTGCCCACAACGCTTTGTGAGGCACTTATGCTCTCTATTTTTGACAAAAACACTTCCATCGAGCGGCGTTGAATTAGCCCGGTTTTTATTAGCACTCTTTTATCAGTTATAGCATATTCTGAAGAGATGTAAGCAATATATGCCGAAATTGCATAGTAAACGGCGATGCAGACCGCAAGGAGGCTGGCAATCGCATAGATTTTGTGGCCGAAAATTATTGTGCTTTGTAATCCCAGTTCTGGGCCAAAAACCAAGACTAAGAGGCTAGCTATAAGCCAAGTCACCGAGGGTGAGAAAATAATCCAGTGCGGTTTCGTGCCAAAGATGATTTTTTCATCGGACATTAGCGTGTTTTCTATATATGACATGATATTGGTCCTCAACCTGTTGAATGGGAAAGCATACCTGAACTGAGCGGCAAGTTAAACTAGCGCTTGCCTTGCAAGTGGCTGTTAGGCCTAGTTGGCGTCCATATACTCGACATGACGGAAACCACGAGGTAGTTTATTGCCTCTGCGACCGCGATCACCATGATAGTAAGTTAGATCAGATGGTTTTAAGGTGATATGCCTTTTGCCTGAGTATAGAGTCAAGGAGCTGTTCTCATTTAATATAGCAATCGCTACCATATACTCTTCGCGTGATTTAATTTTTGCTGCAGGCATATTGATTATTTTGTTGCCTTTACCCTTTGTTAATAGCGGCAGGTCGGCGACGGGAAATAGTAATAGTCGACCTTCGTTAGTAACCGCGGCAATATACTGACTTTCAGCATCAGCAATTGGTTGCGGAATTAAAGCATTAGCGTCTTTTGGTACTGATAAGAATGCTTTGCCAGCGCGGTTTTTGGTGATGAAGTCTTCAAGTTTGCCAATAAAGCCATAGCCAATATCAGATGCGATTAGGTATAGATCATCGGCGGCTCCCATGAACACGCCAATATAGGTAGCTCCTGGTGGCGGGGTAAAATGCCCGGTTAGCGGCTCGCCTTGGCCGCGGGCTGATGGTAGCTTGTTCGCCATGAGCGAATAGCTTCTACCGCTGGTATCTAGAAACGCGGCAAGCTGGTTGCTTTTACCTTGTACTGCCATCTTAAAGCTGTCGCCGGATTTGTAGTTTAAGCTTTTGGCGTCAATTTCATGGCCTTTAGCAGAGCGTGCCCAGCCTTTTTGCGAAAGAATAACGGTTACGGGTTCTGCGGGTACCATCTCGTCTTCGCGGATGGCTTTGGCTTCGCCGCGTTCGGTAATTGGTGAGCGCCTGTCATCACCATATTTTTCAGCATCTTCTAATAACTCTTTGCGAATTAGTTTTTTTAGTTGCACGGCAGAGTTTAAGATTTTTTCTAAAGCTGTACGTTCTTTTGCTAGCTCATTCTGTTCACCGCTAATCTTCATTTCTTCGAGTTTAGCTAAGTGGCGTAGTTTTAATTCTAAAATAGCTTCGGCTTGTTTTTCCGATAATTTAAAGCGCTCAATTAAAACTGGTTTCGGACGATCATGTTTACGAATAATGGCAATTACTTCATCAATATTCAGATAAGCAATCATCAAGCCTTCTAAAAGATGCAGACGTTCTAAAACTTTATCTAGACGATATTGTAAGCGGCGTCGTACAGTCTGAGTTCTATAAGTAAGCCACTCAGTTAAAATAGCCGGCAGGTTTTTAACTTGCGGTTTACCATCAATACCGATCATATTTAAATTAACACGATAGGTGCGTTCTAAATCGGTAGTAGCAAAAAGATGCGCCATTAGTGTCTCAATATCAACACGATTCGAGCGTGGCTCAATAACAATCCGCGTCGAATTTTCATGGTCAGATTCATCGCGAATATCTGCAACCATCGGCAGTTTTTTCGCCTGCATCTGTTGCGCAATCTGTTCTTGTACTTTGGAACCAGAAACTTGATGCGGGAGCGCATTGATTACTATGTCACCTTGTTCATTCGTATAAGTCGCGCGCATACGGATGGTGCCGTTGCCTTTACTATATAATTCGCGGATCTCGGTTTTTGGCGTAATAATTTCAGCTTCAGTTGGATAGTCCGGACCCTGAATATATTCAAGCACGTCTTCTAAAGTGCTTTTCGGTTTATCAAGCAGATGTACGCAAGCATTAATAACTTCGCGTATATTGTGTGGCGGAATATCTGTCGACATACCAACTGCGATACCTGTCGTACCATTTAATAAAATGTTAGGAACCCGTGCTGGTAAAAGCTTTGGTTCTTCAAGAGTGCCATCGAAATTAGGTGACCAATCAGTTGTGCCTTGCCCCAATTCCTTTAATAGTAATTCGGCGTATTTAGTAAGACGTGATTCGGTATAGCGCATCGCTGCAAAAGATTTCGGATCATCAGCATGCCCCCAGTTCCCCTGGCCATCAACCAGCGGATAACGATAGGAGAAATTTTGTGCCATTAGCACCATGGCTTCATAACAGGCGCTATCACCATGCGGATGATATTTACCTAAAACATC
>JAGLTR010000098.1 GCA_023135155.1 Gammaproteobacteria bacterium | reverse complement strand
TTTAAATTTAGGAGACGCCCAAGTTGGGCGTCTCTACAAATCCACAAAAACACCACACCAATTGTAGAGACGTAATTTATCGCGTCTCTTGTTTTTGATCGCATATTTTACCGGCATGCTATTGCTCCTGTTAGAGGGAGGATTTGTATTATAGCTGAATCTACCCTGATGTTTTCTCAGTATATTTATTGTTTGATTTAAGAAAACGTTAATCTTTTTCTTGTATGCTATCACCATCTTAATTACGAGTAATGGTAATGGGCAAGATCTACGAAAAATTACGAAGCGACTATCCTGATTATTTCTGTGTTATATCGCAGGATATTATGGTTGACCCATGAATAGGAAAATGTGGGCATAGTTTTGATTATGAGGGGATTAAACAAAGCTTAAAGCATAGTCCAAACTGCCCTGATTGTAGAGCTGTGTTTGGTGATGGCATTGAAAATATCTCTTTACGCAATGCTATTTTTAGAACGCTTACCGATAGAATTAGTACTTGGCGTAATGAGTATGCTAATGAATCTGAGATCTTGACTGAAATTGAAGCTTTGCGAACGTATTTAGATGCTGGGGAGAGGGCGAGAATTGAGCGGAACCAAATACGTAGAGAGAGTGTATCGATGCCGCCTCCGCCTGTGCACAGGTTTTTCCAGCCCCCTCAAGGGATTGTTCCACAGCAGCTGACATCACAGATACGAGAGCCCAAAATATTAACTATTTTTGGATCTATACAGTATGCCAATACATCTGCTAACTTAACTGCACTACAGACTATTATCGCCGAGAATTATGAGAATATTGCGGGCATTTGCTTAAACGATGTTTTTCTTGGTAATGAGGGAGCGCAGTATATTGCCGCTATTATCAGTGATAAACAAATAGAAGCTCTCTACATTAGTCGTAGTGAACTACGTGATGCGGATTTTGCGGTGATATGTCGCGTTTTGGAGCATAATCAGGCTCTCCAGATATTGCGTTTAAATAATTGCGGTGTAACCAGTGATTTCTGTATAGGAAATATTCTTCCTGTTGTTCGAAGTGCTAAAAATTTACATACACTTTCATTGGTAGGCAATTTCCAGTTGGGTGATAAGGCTGGCTGGGAGTTGCGTGATTTATTGAAAGATATGGATAGTAGTTTACTGGGTCTGGATTTAGAAAGGACTCGTGTTTCTAAAAGATGTCGTAAGTCTTGTGCAAACAGAATCGTTAGGTGTAATGGCTTACCTGTTATTCCAACAATTGCAAAAACTTCTCAGCATAATCGCTCGGCAATTTTATCTTGTAATAGGCTAGAGGTGAATGATGCCGAGCCACAACAGCTTGCACCATCATAATTGCATGTATCACGGTAGTTGTTATTGGTGCCGCAAGTAGTTGCTTTTTATAGGCTCTTTCCCTACAATACGCGCCCTTGGAGTCTTGATAACAAGACTATCTATTAACTCTTTGCCTCACTGCAAGTGCGGGAGGCTTATAAACCGTGGAGAGTTCATATGCGACACTATGAAATCGTGTTCATGGTCCATCCAGACCAGAGCGAACAAGTCCCATCAATGTTAGAGCGTTATAAAGATCTTATTGCTGCAGGCAACGGGAAGATTCATCGCTTAGAAGATTGGGGTCGACGTCAGTTGGCTTATCCTATTAACAAAATTCACAAAGCGCATTATGTGCTGATGAATATCGAGTGTGATCAAAAAACACTTGGTGAGTTAGCTAATACTTTCAAGTTTAATGATGCAGTTTTGCGTAATCTTGTGCTCAAAAAAGATGAGGCTGTTTCTGAGCCTTCACCAATGATGGGTACGAGAGAGGCGAAAAAACGCGCATCTGAGCGTGCTGTTGGTACGGCTGAGAAATCAGTTGATGCAGCAGAGAAAGCAGTTGATACAGCTGAGAAAGAAGTCGCTAAACCAAGTGAAGAAGAATAGGAGAGAGTTATGGCACGTTTTATGCGAAAAAAACCTGAGTTTCGGGTCACTAAAAATGTTGATTATAAAGACTTAGATCTCTTGAGAGGTTACGTGATGGAAAATGGGCGTATTGTCCCTAGCCGTATTACAGGCGTTCCAACCGGCTTTCAAAGAAAAGTCACAAGAGCGGTAAAGATAGCAAGATATTTGGCGTTATTGCCATATTCTGATAGCCACTAAAAGCTAAACTGGAATATTGTTGTGCGTGAAATAGGTGTATATCTTCTGCGTCATTATACTGTGGCGGCGTTCGTTGCTCTTCTAGCAGTACTACTACCATTTTTTGGTGTGCCTGTTGGTTGGGTTGCCGCCTTGGTTATTGCTTATATTACTCTTTGTCGTGGAGCAAAAGCGGGGTTGTATATCCTGACTGCTGCTATGTTGCCATTAGTGATATTAGTGTTCAAGGGCGATTGGGGATTGGGCCTGCTTTCGATTTTTGCTGGCAATATTTTGATTTGGTTGTTTGCTGTAGTGTTACGACGCACAGAGTCTTGGGCGATGGTAGCGCAGACAGCGGCAGTTGTGGGTATCGTGGTGATAGCGATAGTTCATATCCATATGCCTGATGTACATCAGTGGTGGTTGACGAAGTTTAGTAGTCTGTTGCCACAGTTCACCAAGCAGATGGGTTTGGGAATAAGCGCACAGCAGACGCACTCTATGGTGCTAATAGTCGCAAAAATTGCGACTGGCATGCAGGTGGTTTTGGTGTTTTTGCGTGGGCTATTTTATCTGTTTTTTGCACGTATGTGGCAGGCTTACATGTTTAACCCCGGTGGGTTAAAACGTGAGTGTTATCAGATACGTATGGGTAAAATATATAGTATCGTAATGATATTATTCTGTATAGCTATTGTAGCAGGTAGTAATTTCGTATGGGATTGTCTGCCAGTTATTTTGTTGCCGTTTTTTCTCGCAGGATTAAGTTTAATTCATGCGACAGCAGCACGGCATAAGAATGGTTTTGTAGCAGTTATTGCTATGTATATATTGTTGTTTTTTTTGTTTCCATATGTTGCGGGTCTTTTGATGCTCGCAGCTTTTGTCGATAGTTGGTATGATTTCAGAATTAGATATCAGCCAAGTCAGTTAAAAGAGTGAGGTAAGTGCGATGCAAGTTATATTATTAGAGAAGGTTCAGAACCTAGGCGACATTGGTGATAAGGTCGATGTTAAATCGGGTTTTGCCCGTAACTTCTTGTTACCACAGAAAAAAGCGGTAACAGCGAATGTGGCAAATTCAGCAAAATTCGAACAGATGCGAGCTGAGTTAGAGAAGAAAGCCGGTGAACAGTTAGCGACAGCACAGTCACGTGCCGAAGCTATAGCGAAATTGAGCGTTACTGTTGCGGCTCAAACAGCTGAAGAGGGCAAGCTATACGGTTCAGTTGGTCCACGTGAGATTGCTGAAGGCTTTACACAGGCCGGTGAAGAGATTTCTAAACATGAAGTTGTCATGTCAGAAGGTCCAATTCGCATGATTGGTGAACATGAGGTGAAATTACAACTACATTCAGACGTCACAATTCCTGTGAAGATTACTGTAGTTGCTGAAGAATAAAAATTTATGCCCAACATGAATCCAAAAGCAGGAAGTGCGGATGCGCAAACGGCGGCAGTAAAAATACCGCCGCATTCTATTGACGCAGAGCAGTCGGTTTTAGGTGGTTTAATGTTGGACAACAACGCATGGGATCAGATTGCTGATCGTATTGCGGAGCAAGATTTTTATCGAGCTGATCATCGTGCTATTTTTCAAGTAATGTCAGAGTTAAGTCGAAGGGAGCAACCCTTCGACGTTTTGACTGTGACAGAAGCTTTAAAAAACATTAATGCCTTGGATACCGTTGGCGGCGATGTTTATCTATTTGAGTTAGCAAAAAATATTCCAACAGTTGCCAACATTGTTGCCTATAGCGATATTGTGCGTGAGCGTTCAATTCTTCGTCAATTAATTGGAATTAGTAATGAGGTTGCAGGTTTCGCTTTTAATCCTGAGGGGCGTCCTAGCCGCGAGATATTAGATGAAGCTGAAAGCAAAATATTTAAAATTGCTGAGCAGCAATCGCGTGGTGATGGTCCTGTTGATATTAGTTCGTTATTAAAAATTGCGAATGAAAAAATTGATATCTTATATCACTCTGGTGGTGCAATTACCGGATTGGCAACAGGGTTTGCCGATTTAGATAATATGACTTCAGGTTTCCAGGATGGTGATTTAGTAATTGTTGCCGGCAGACCGTCGATGGGTAAAACCTCTTTTGCGATTAATATTGCTGAGCATGCGGCAATTAAAGGCGATAAGCCGATTTTAGTTTTTAGTATGGAAATGCCTGGTGATTCATTGGCTATGCGTATGCTCTCATCGTTAGGTCATATCGACCAACATAAGGTTCGTACAGGTAAGCTACAGGATGACGATTGGCCGCGTTTAACTTCGGCGGTAAGTATGTTGTCAGAAGCAAAAATGTTTATTGATGATACGCCAGCATTAAGTCCATCTGAGATGCGTGCGCGGGCTAGACGGCTTGCGCGTAAGCATGGTCAGCTTGGATTGATTGTTATTGATTATTTACAGCTGATGTCAATTCCTGGAACCAAAGAAAATCGTACAAATGAAATTACCGAAATATCGCGTTCATTAAAAGGTTTGGCAAAAGAGTTGCGCACACCTGTTGTGGCATTATCGCAATTAAATCGTAGTTTAGAGCAGCGCACCGATAAGCGTCCAATCATGTCAGATTTAAGAGATTCAGGAAGTATCGAGCAGGATGCGGATGTGATTTTATTTATTTATCGTGATGAAGTTTATAACGAAGATACGCCGGATAAAGGTAAAGCGGAAATTATTATAGCTAAACAACGTAATGGTCCGATTGGTAAGCTTAGTCTGACGTTTCTCGGGCAGTATACAAAATTTGAGAATTATACCTCTTCGGTTTATGCTCCGGAGTCGTTCTAGTGAGTTATGGTTCGCGAGCAATTGTTAACTTAAAAAATCTTCAACATAATTTATCGCGCGTTCGAGAGCTTTCCCCAGATAGTAAAATATTAGCCATGATTAAGAGTGATGGTTATGGGCATGGGTTTGTGCATATCTTAAATGCCTTGGATGCTGCTGATGGCTTTGGAGTGGCGAGTATTGATGAGGCTATGCGTTTAAAAGAGGCGGGCGCTAAGAAGCCAATTTTAATTATGCGTGGTTTTTCAGATGTTGCCGAGTTAGAGCTTATTGCAAAGCATGGTTTTCTTGCAGTAATTCATGACCACTCGCAATTAGAAATACTAGAAAATATTAAATTAGCTAATGCTATAACAGTCTGGTTAAAAGTTGATACAGGTATGCATCGTTTGGGATTTATGCCTGATGAATTAAAAGATGTACATGAGTTTCTGCGGGCTAATACGAATATTAAAACAGTCGCATGTTTATTGAGTCATTTTTCTGATGCTGATAGTTGTGAAAAAGTTAAAACTGGTGAGCAGTTGACGCAATTTAATGAAGTGGATATTGCTTGTCCAAAAAGTTTCGCGAATTCTGCTGGAATTATATGTTGGCCTGCCGCGCATTTTGATTGGGTGCGTCCTGGAATTATGCTTTATGGTGTAACCCCGATTAGCGACAAAGTCGGCGCGGATTATAATTTAAAACCAGTGATGACTCTAAAGTCAAAATTAATTGCGGTTAAAAATATTACGGCTGGTGGTTGTGTGGGTTACGGCGAAAAGTGGCGTTGCCCGAATGATATGCGCATCGGTGTTGTAGCGATTGGTTACGGCGATGGTTATCCGCGTCATGCCGAAAATGGCACGCCTGTACTAGTTAACAATATTTCTTGTCCGCTTGTGGGCCGTGTTTCCATGGATATGTTAACAGTCGACCTTACCAATAATCCGATGGCTAAAGTTAATGATGAAGTAATTCTCTGGGGCGAAGATCTGCCAGTGGAAATCATTGCCAAATGCGCAGACACTATCACCTACGAACTCCTATGCCAGTTAACCGGTCGCGTCAGATTTACCTACGTTTAATTAATATTCGCCGTAGAGATGCGATTTATCGCGTCTAATATATGTGTATTGCTAAACTCTGCTGCGCAATTCCGCGCATTTAAATATTCTTCCAGGATTATACATGCGCTACCTAAGGTGGTGTGATGATATTTCGTAGAGACGTCCAACTTGGGCGTCTCATGAGTCAAAAAAAGACGCTCAAGTTGAGCGTCTCTACGATTTATTGCGTTCCCTGCTGGGTAGTTCAACATGTATAATTCAATCACCCTTAGGGCGCCCCTCGAAATTCACTTTTTGCTTATGGGCGTCATTTTTAGTAATTTCGAGAGGTGACTTAAGAATATAGAAATCATCATGTTGAAATAAACGAATATTCTTGATGAATATAAGATTTATTTTTTCTGGCGATTTTGATTGGCAAACATCATCAAATGGTATTTTAGCGCTATTTAAGCTAAACTTTCGTTGTTTTATATCTGGAGACAACTATGCGAAAAATTATTATTTCTGGTTTGGCTGTGCTTGCTGTTCTTTTGGGCGGCTGTGTGGCTCATTTAAACAGGCAGCAGTGCCTAACGATGAATTGGTATCAGCAAGGCTTTAACGATGGGACTGCAGGTCAGCCGCAGCGTGATCTGACCATGTCCATTCAAGATTGTGCGAAGTTCAAGTTAACTGTTAATGCGGCTCAGTATAAGAGTGGCTGGCGTGCTGGTACGCAAATCTTTTGTACACCAACCTATCAGGTGGGTAAGAATGATGGGCAACAAGGTAGAACGATGAGTGGGATTATGACTCGTCAGCCTTATTGCCAAAGCGTTGGTATGCGTTTGAATACTGTGCAGTATCATCGCGGTTTGCTAGCGGGCTTAGCGCGTTTTTGTACTTATAGCGATGGTTTTAATATCGGTTCACAGGGTCATCAGGCTCCTAACGTTTGTCCGGGTCGTATGCGTATTAAGTTTATGCAGGGCTGGCGCTCAGGTGTTAATAAGTTCTGTGCAAATATAAGCACTGCATTTGCGATGGGTAAGTCTGGTCAGTCATATGCTGATGCTTGTGACCCGAATCGCTATCCTGGTTTCCGTGCTGAATATGATCGTGGGGCTGGGATTTATCAGCGTATTCAAACTTTGCAGGGTAGAATAGATGATATTAATAATCAGATTAATTCTATTGCTGGTAAGTGGGATCTGCGACAGGATGGTAGTTATTATCGTCTTGGTCATAAGCGCTCATACAATGCGCGTCGCGGTTTGCGTATAGTGCGTCGTATAGTGCGTCAACGTGATGAGTTAACGAATCGTTTATTTGCAGCACGCGCTGCTAGGTAGTTAGATTTGAACTGATAATTTAACGGAGGCTGATCACTAATTAGCCTCCGTTTTTTTATGGAGAAAAGTTATGTTAGAAGGATATTTGCGTTCTGGTTATCAGCGGCTGTGTGTTGATCGCGTCGCGGCTTTTTCTGCTAATTATTTTTCGGCTAATTTTTTTACTGTTCTAGGTCTGTTTTTTTTTGGAGTTTTTATTGCTATGATGTTGTTGTCAAACTATTTTTTATGGTTGGCGGCGTTGTTTACAGTTTTGGTTTTGTGGGCTGCTGTTATGCGTATTTATGGTTTTGTTGTTTTTGTCGATTAAAAGCATTTCTCGAAATTTTTCTGTATAATATTTTCATAATAAGTAAAATATAACTATTCAGCGTCATTCCGCGGCTTGACCGCAGAATCTATAGTTTGTTTAGGATGCTGCACACTGTGTGTGCTTCTGGATCTCGTATCAAGTACGGGATGATATGGGCGGTGAATAGTTATTGTAAATTGCATCCTAACGATATTGAAAAGTGATCCTGTATGGCAGAAGAAACAACCAAAATGTTAGATGAACTAAAAGCAGCGTATTATTATTGCTATGGTATCAATGGTTATGACCTGGACATTGAGAAGGCGCGCTCTTGTTTTGCAGCAGTTGATAAAGATTCTTTAGATAATGAGTTTATCGAAATAGTGGGAAGTGATATTTCCTTAAATGCGATTCATATGTATGAACTTTTGGATCAAGAGTTATTGCCTAAAATCGCGAGCTGTACAATTGAAGATTTGCCTAATGCTGCGTCAGCAATACTACATTTAACCGATAAAATTCAAAAACTTAAAAACAATGGTTGTTTGTTGCTGGATTTTTTACGTGCGCATAATGATTGGTATGCAAATAAGTGGTGTGAGGAGAGTGGTAATCTAAAAGAAGTCCCTCTGCCAGAGACTTATAACGAGTTGCGGTTACATACTGCAAATGCGTATGCCGAAAATAAAGGTATGGTTTTTTCTGGCCCCGGGTTGCAGGAGGATCGAAGCGCGATGGGTGATGCAGCGAAAACGCGTTTTGTCTTTTTGCGTCCAGGTTTTACCGATAACTTAAAAGTGGTTGGTGATTTGCACGGTGATACGATAGCTAGTTGGGCATTTGAGTTATTACCCGATGATAGGAATGCAATTTATCTGGGTGATTATGTTGATCGTGGTAAGGATTCGCTTGGTACTTTGTTGCGCGTTTTAATACGGCAGAAGCTAGCGCCGGAAAAAGTTCTCTTGTTGCGTGGAAATCATGAGACGATGAGTATGTCTCTGAGAAACATGTACGATGAGTTTGAAAGTACTCTGCCAAAGGAATTGAGCGAAGATGCGAAAGAGGAGTTGCTTGAGAAGTTAGTCAAAGAGTTGCGTCGATTATATACGCTCATGCCAATATGGGCAGCCCAAAAACAATGGTTTTTTGTACATGCAGCGCCTCCATTAAACGGTAAGTATTTTCAAAATGGTGAGAAAGAAGCATCGGTCGATTTATCAGGTTCGCCCCAGCGTTTTGCAGATGAAGATGTTCTAACACAGTGTTTGTGGGGTGATTTTAATAATGCTCCTGCTGCCGCTCCTAATATTTTTAATAGCGACCGAGGTGTAGGGTGGTATTATAATTCTGACGCGCTTTCTTTGCCCGAGCCATTGGGTCGTATTAAATTAGTGCGTGGACATCAAGTAGTTAAGCCAGATAAAATTCAATTTTTTAATGGTCAAGGTTGGAGTTTGTTTGGCAGTAGTGGTAATGATATAACGGGTGATAAGAAAACTTGTGTATTTAACGAATACCAGGCTCACAAAGTTTTGGCATTTAATGGTGAACAGGAAGCGATAGAAAGTTTGCCCACTCATCATGCAACGTTGCTTTATGTTTTACATCGAATTACGCAATTGTTTGGTAAAGAAAATTTACAATTAGCAGATTCGGTATCTGGGGTCGGGTTTGTTTTTATGAATATTGCTAATGAGAACAAAAGGGCTATTGAGGGTTGGATTTGGTATTTGCAGAAGATATTTAACAATGTGAATATAATAAGATCTGTGGATTGCGTGGTATTTATGGGGTTGCCAGCATGTATATTCAAGCAGTTTCAAGAGCCAGCAAATTTGACGGCATTAGATCGTGCCTTGTTCTTATCTAAAGGGGCCGCTGTATTACCAATAACATTTATAGGTAACATCTTGGTAAGGCAGGTGTATGATATTTGTGAGAAATACGGCGTCGAATATTGTGCGCCAAAAGATTTTCCAAGTGATGCGCTGTTAGAAGCGTTACGTAAGGACTATTGCTTGCAAGTAGTTGTTGATGCAGCAGAAGATCCATTATTCACTTTGAGTGATCATGTGTGGATAGTAGTGAGAAAAAGTATTAAGTTGGATGAAGTGGATCAATATTTGCAGGATGTTTGGCGGCAGAGAGTTGATGCTGTATCTGTTATCGAAAATAGTCCATCGCATGAAGTGTGCGGTTCTGATTGCTTGGTTTCATGAGGGCAATAAACTGATTTTATAAGTTCAAAAGTAGTCGTTTCTACTTATATAATATCTCAAGAAGTGTCCTATTCTTTTCAGTAATTTGCAGAGAGACTACTATCTTTTTGTTTTATCTTTATTGATTTTATTGGATCCCGCGGTCAAGCTGCGGGATAACGTATTTATTGTGGTGATGTTTTTATTGTGAAGACGTTTTTGTTATATAGCTTCATGGTTTTGTTCATTAGTGTTGTCATCAGCAAGCGCAATGATCTTTTCTCGTATGGCGAGGGTAATTGCTTCGTAATCATCTTCTGCGCCTAGCTTATAGCCCTCTTTTTGGAGTTCCTCTGGGTTTTGTGGAGCGCCGTAGATGATGGTGACAGGATGGGGTCTTGGCAGCGCTTTATCGCGTGGGAAAGCCTCATAGCTGCCTTTGACATACACGGGGACGAGCGGAATGTTGAGCTCTTTGCCAAGAATGCCGATGCCTTTACGGAACTCTTGCACTTTACCGTCGATTGATCGCGTGCCAGCTGGAAAGATGCAGATTGAGTTGCCTTGTTTTAATAGATAGGTGCTTACTTGCAGGGCTTCAACTAACTCAGATGCTTGGTTGATAGTGATAATGCGGAAGATGCGTGCGAACCAGCGCATAAGAGGTGTATTGAAATAGCCGCGATAGCCAATAAACGCAGTTTTTATTGTTAGCCATCTAGGCATCATGCTGCCGATAAAGGGACCATCAAGATAGCTAGCATGGTTTGCGCAAAAAATATAAGCCTGATCTTTAGAGAATTCTTGGGCAAACTTTGCCTTTAATTTCCATATCGGTTTGGATATTCCATAAATCACCGCGCACAGTATTTTTGTGTAGCGAATTGAAGATTTGGATGTTGCTTCGTTAATGTTTTCTAAAATATCATCTGCCGGTTTCTTTGTTAAAATATCTTTCCAGGAGAATGTTTTAGCTGGTTCTTTCGACAAGATAGCTGTGGGTGATAGTTTTGTTATTGTTTCTATTAATTCACGAACAGTGAATATTTCAGCCATGGCGGTGTCTGGAATTTTGATGTTAAATTCTTTTTCTAAGGTGGCCATTAGTTCAATGCGGTGTAGTGAGTCAAAACCTAAATCAATTTCCAAATGATTGTCCAGTAGAACTTCCTGTTGTTTATGAGCAGACGCATTAATGATGTTAAATATTTGTTTGGTAAGAGGGTTGGCTAGTAATTCTAAATCCTCAGTTGATAAGTTAACTTCTGGTGCCGTTTGTGGTTTTCCATTGCCAACCAATTCATCCCAGTATCGTTCTTTGATAGCGAAACGCTTCAGTTTTCCAAGACGTGTGCGAGGCAGATCGTCTTTGGCAACAATAAATCCAGTGACGCGCTTATAGGCAGGATAGTTTTTAGAAAGTCCCTCCAGGTCCCATTTAATCGTACCGTTAATATTAACCAGACCTTTTTTGCGAAACACATCGAGGTTCGGAACTATAACTGCCTTTAAGGTGTCATCCTCTTTTTCACCGACAGCTAATATAGCTAGTTCTTTGATGTATGGGCTTTGGGCGTAATGTATTTCAACTTCCTCGGGTGTTATGTTTTTGCCAGTACTTAAGACAATTAACTCTTTTTTGCGACCTGTTATATATAGGTAGCCTTCGTTGTCGAGATAACCTAAATCACCTGAGTAGAACCAGTCATCTATTAAAACCTCTGCAGTTTCTTTAGGGTGTTTATAGTAACCCTGCATAATGTTCTGGCCATTGATAATTATCTCGCCGATGCCTTCGCTATTCGGTTCGTGTATTTTTACTTTTACGCCTGAAACTGCCTTGCCAGCTGAGCCAAGTTTGGCTTTTCCCTGCGGATTAAATGTTGCCACAGGTGATGTTTCAGTGAGGCCATACCCCTCTAAAACGGTGAAGCCTATTTTAGTTAGGAATGTGGAGACTTCGCGATTTAACTTCGCACCGCCTGTACCAAAAAATCGTAATTTCATGCCAAAACGTTCGTGGATCTTTTTTAGCAACTGTTTGTTTAAGTTGATGCCAGTAATCTTTCTAAATAGATCTAATATATTAATTAGCAATTTTAAAGGTGGTTTCACATACCATGGAATCTTATTAAATTCAGTTTGGATCTTTTCGCACAAAAGTGTGTAGAGTTGCGGAACGCCAATGAGGCTAGTTACATCTGTTTCTTGCATGCATTTGGTCATGTCTTCGGTGCGCAGATTTTGCAGGTAGGTAATTGTCCCGCCTGCAAATAATGGAATTAATAGTGTTACCATAAATGGAAATGAGTGATGTAAAGGTAAAATTGAAAGAATATTATCTTTTTCGGTGATTATATTTAATTGTTCACTGCTATTAAAGTTTGCAGAAAAGTTGTTGTGCGAGAGCATTACGCCTTTTGGTTTGCCAGTAGTGCCAGATGTATAGACGATAGAGGCGAGGGCGTCAGACGAGATGTCTGGTAGTGTTGCGGGCGCTTGTTCAGTTCCTATAATCTCGCTAAATAGAGTTGTGTTGCTTGATGCTTTTGATGTGGTCGAGGCCTCGATCTTTTTGATAAGGATGATGCTGGTTATTGCTGGAAGTTTCTTGTTGATTTCTTGAATGGCCTCGTAACTTTGTTCGCCGGTAAAAACAGTTTTAACGTCAGCATCTTCTAGGCAGTGTTGCAGTTCATCAGTTACAGCTTGTGGGTCTAATGGAATAGCAATGGCGCCAGCATAAATAATACCGAAATAAATCATTGCCCATTCGGGACGGTTTTCCAGGGTAATGGCTATTTTATCTTTAGGTTTAATGCCATTGTTAATTAAGTAATATGCGATAGAGAGCGCATTATCATGTAATTGTTTATACGTGTATTGTTGGTAATCTTGGTCTTTCTGAATTTGTAATGCGACTTTATTAGGGTTTTTGGTTACAGATTCTGCTAGTTTATTATGAAGTGTAAATGTTGTTTGCATATTATTTGGACCTTTCTGGGACTTTTTTTAAGACTACAAGACTAAGTAATAAAAATAAAAATAACACGAATACCGCAATACGATATTTAGTTAAGCCTAATGGGCCGAAAATCCATACAGTCACGCCCCAAATCATGGGGCCAACTATGGCAGCGGTTTTACCAACAAAACCGTAAAAACCAAAAACTTCACCGATCATCTCTTTTGGTGCAAGAGCTACAACAAGAGCGCGGGCACTAGTCCAGGTACCACCAAGGCATATCCCGGCAAGTGGTCCGATCAGCCAGAATAGTGGTGCGTAATGGTTGAAGGTTGCAAAGAGAGCATTTACACACCATAGCAGTAATACATAACGAAAGGTGCGTTTTGGACCTAGGATATCTGTTAAAAAACCGATTGAAAAAGCGCCTGCAATCGCAAAGATGCTAGAAATGATGTAGAAAACAATCATGTGTTGGTCAGAGAAGCCGCCGATCTTTTTGATGTAAATAGACATGAATATGTAGACTGTATTAATTGCGTTTAAAGCTATAAATGCGGTGATAAGAAAATAAAATAGAGCTTTGTATTTTTTTATATTAATAAACGTGTCACGAATCTGTTTGAGCGCGGATTTAATAATGGGTAGAACAGTCGCGGTGTGAAATATAGTTTTTGCGATATTATGCTTGAGTTTCTGTAAGGTATTTGGTTGTTTTATTTCTGGAACGAAAATAAAGCAGGGGAGTGCGAAAATGAAAAAGTAACAAGCGGTGGGAATGAAGGCGGCATGCCTACCAAATTTTAGAACAAAAGGGCTAACTAAGAGGAGGCCGGCAATGGTGCCAAGGTATCCTAAGCCAGTTCCAAAGCCAGAAATGCGGCCAGTATTTTTGCCTTCACTTACATGTGGTAACAGTGAATTATAGAAAGTATCACCAATTTGGAAGCCGTAGTTAGCAAAAACAAAACATATGAGTCCGGTGAGGAGATTATGCGTAAGGCCGATTGCAATGGTGAATACGCAACTCAAAAGTGTAAAGCTAATCAGAAACGGTTTGCGTCGCCCGGCGCGATCAGAGATAGCGCCCAGAATTGGAGCGGTTAGGGCGCTCATAAGCATCGAAGTCGCCATAGCGATACTGTAATAGATATCCGGCCCGTGCATATCTACAGTAACCCAGAGGGCAAAGTAGAGCGAGATAACATTCATTGAGAAGATAGTGTTGGCGAAGTCATACATCGCCCATGAAGATATGATCAATTTACGGTTTTTTAACATCGAGGATATTTTACTTGGTATCCGTCGATTAAGCTACCTGGCAACGGCTAATGCGTATTTCGCTGTTGCCAGGTTAATGCATGGTTCTAAGACAAATAGCCTTCGTAAATATTTTTGTTTGTGGCTATGAAAACGTAGTGGCCATCGGTTGTAAGATTATGTACATCAAAAATGCTTGGTAAGCCTTTATTAGCAGGAGACCAAGTTTTCGCGCCATCTAGTGATATAAACACGCCATTATTAGTGCCAGCAATAATGACATTTCCTATAGATAAAAGTTTATTGATGGTTGTTGATGTGGGCATACCTTGATCGGACTCTGTCCATGTTTTGCCACCATCATTTGTTAAATAGAGGCCCTTGTTGCTGCCGACTAAAACCATTCCAGGGTATGCCGTTGATGTTAATAGTGACAATAGGTTGGAGTCTAGTGGTAGGTTGCTTGTGACTGTAATCCATGGCTGTCCTCCTTTGGTGGTATTTTTGAATACATAACTTCCTGTAATCGCATAAATATTATCGCCGGAAATTCTAATGGCACCTATGTATGCATAGAGGCATTGAAATACGTTTAAATAGTTCCAGGTTTCGCCATTATCCTTAGAGGCAAGTATGCCTTGTTCGGTGCCAAGATATATTGTTCCGTTATTGTAGTAAATGCTATTAACAGGAGTTTTTTCTTTATTTGGTAAATCTGGTAGATCTATTTGTTTCCAAGAGTTGGTTGTATCTGAGCCGCTAAAAAGATTAGAGAGGGTGCCAGCAAAAATGGTTCCAGGTGCTCCATCAACAAGGTTATAGATTGGCAGGCCATTACTAGACAGGCCGGAATCATAATAAATCCAGCCTTTATTGCCTAATTTAAATACTGCTCCTGATTGGCTTCCTGCAAATAAGGAGCCATCAGTTGTGGCATGGAGAGCTGTAATTGAAGTTTCATTAATTCCAGAATTAATAATGTTCCAGTAGTTATCATCGCTTACTTTGGCGGTAAATATTCCGCCAAAAGTTGGAGTTGAGTTAGCTGCATAAAGTTGCGTATTTGTCGCATTTATACTCCAAATCGTGTTCCCGCCTAGACCGGTGATATGAGTCCATGTATTGCCTTCATCAGTTGATTTATAAAGCCCACCGCCTACTTCTTGCTGTTCATCGTTTGTGCCAGCAATTGTAGCTACGTAAAGTGTATGAGCGACTTTAGCGAAGGCGCGGCTAGATTTTTGTACAACTATGCTACCATCTAGACCAGAAGCAGATGCTTTCCATGTATTGCCGCCATCAATCGATTTATAAACGCCTTTGGTATTTTCATCGAGGTTATATGAGCCTGCGAAAATGGCGCCCGTATTTTTGTCGTAAAATAACGACGTTACATGCGTATTAGGTAATCCTATAATGTGTTGTTGCCACGTTTTTCCGTTATCTGTTGATTGATATACGCTATGGTCAGTTCCAATTAGCATAATATTTTTGGTAATAAGTAGTGATTCGCCGATAACGTTACGGGGAATGTTGCCAAGGTGTTGCCAACTGGCGCCACCATTCGTGGAAGAATAAAGGGTGTTAATCGTAGTTGCCGCATATAGTGTATTGTTATATGAGGTTAGGTCTGAGACGTAAATGAAGGACTGATTGGGTGCGAGGGGTAATCCAGTATTTATGGCTGCCCAGGTATTGCCGCCATCAGTTGATTTGTAAATTCCATGATGGTCGCTTATCGCATATATCGCATTGTCAACTAATACAATTTGCACAACGAAGCCAGGGCCGCTTGACATTTTTGTCCAATGTTGGCCTGCGTTTATTGATTTATAGATGCCTCCGCCCCATAAGGCGGCATATAAAATATTGTTGTTGGTTGGATCGATTGCTATATCAGAAGCAGGTGTGCCTTCTATGTTTGGTAAAAGTTTAAAGTGAAGAGCTGGAGTATTTACGATATTTTTATTTGGTGTATATTTTTTTGTAACGCGAAAAGTAATTGGTAGTTTGTAGTGGTTGCCGTTGCTGGCGATGTTTAAAAATGTTTTAGTGATGCCAAGTTTTTTTGGAGCGGTGAAATTTATTGTTAAGCTGCAAATGCCGTGAGCAGGCAATCCTCGCATACAGGTGGGTATTCTAGGAATGACACGCAACATATCAGAGTTATAAATTTTTATTTTGATAGGAGTGGTTTTGTTATTTTGTAGTGCGTAGACGTAGGTATTAGTTTTTCCCGCTATTGCAGTATTAGTAGAAAGATTGACACTACGTAAGCTCAATGGCGCGGTTGCAAGTACAGTTTGTGATATTAATACTAGTAGTGTTGGTAAGATGGCGGAGATGGCTTTTCTCATTTTGGTCACCTGCTGTTTAAATTATGTTTCGAGTATAGCACTTTAAAATGAAATTTCAGCGTTTGACGACAATTGTTACATTGGTGGGTATGGCAGGTTTAAGGCGCGCGGGCTGTGTTTGACAGTGGATTCATGCTAGTATGTCGCGCTTATGAAAGAGACGAATGTACAAAGAACGAGCCTGTTTGTTGGGTTTTTGGTTTGCGGTTTAGGGGCGCTTTTTTATTGCTATGAGTATCTGCTACGTATTGAACCTAGCGTGATGATTCCTGAGTTGATGCGAGAATTTGGAGTTACTGCCTCGAGTTTGGGGTTGCTGACTGCGCTCTATTACTATGCGTATACGCCGATGCAGCTTGTTGTTGGTTTATTGACTGATACCTTTGGGGTGCGGTTGATTATTACCGTGGCCATTGCTATTTGTACGTTTGGTAGCTTGCTTTTTAGTACGACACACTCTATTTATATTGCTGGTATTGGTCGTTTTATGATTGGGTTGGGTAGTGCATTTGCATTTGTGGCAGTTTTGAAATTGGCGGCAGTCTGGTTGCCGAAAAAGCATTTTGCGTTTTTCGCTGGTTTTGCTACAGCCCTGGGTATGGTCGGAGCGATGGCTGGTGATGTTGAGTTGACAGTGTTGATGCATAGGATTGGTTGGCAGCATACTTTATATATTGGGACGGTTATCGGTGCGATTTTGATTCCTGTTATTTGGCTTGTGGTGCGTGATGGTCCGAAAAAAAGCGTGATCGCAACAAACGAAGTTGCGGCGAATTATAAAGAGACCTTTCGTGGGCTTTGGGAGATCATAAAAAATCCGCAGATGTGGCTTTCTGGGTTTATTGGCTGTGCGATGTTTCTCTCGTTATCGGTTGTAGCCGAGCTTTGGGGGATTCCGTTTTTGAAGGCGGTTTATCATCTCTCGGCTGATAATGCGGCTTTTGCTTGTTCATCGGTATTTCTTGGCTGGTTAGTTGGTGCTCCGCTGAGTGGTTGGATCTCTGATCGTGGTAGAAATCGGCGGCTACCTATAATTTTTGGCGCGATATTTTCTGCGCTAGTTTTGAGTGTTATTATCTATCATCCGGTTAACTTCACTTTAATTCATCTTAGTATTTTGCTGTTTTTATTTGGGTTATTCTCAAGTGCTGAGGTTATTTGTTTTGCGATTGCTCGTGAGAATAATCCCACACATGTGGCTGCGACAGCAATTGCTTTTACGAATTTATTAGTTATGGTTGGCGGTGTTGTTCTGCAGCCACTAGTTGGTCGATTATTAGATATTGGTTGGCGCGGTGCGACATTAAATGGCGTGCGCGTTTATACGGCTAGTGATTATCAGCATGCGTTTTGGATTATCCCTATTTGTATAATCGTAGCTGCGGTATTGACTGTTATTCTACGTGAGTCCTATGGTCACGAGGGCGAGTGGGATGAATTTGATTAGTTAAAACTATTTTGTTTGAGTACAATTCTTTTTTTTTAATTTTTGGAGTAACTGATGGCAGATCTCGCAATTGATATGTGTGGTATCAAAAGTCCCAATCCTTTTTGGCTGGCTTCGGCGCCACCGACAAATACTGGTCTGCAGGTTATGCGAGCATTCGAAGCAGGTTGGGGTGGAGCTGTATGGAAGACAATTGGTGAGCAGGCTACTAATGTGTATTCACGTTTTGGTGCAGTTGATTATCAGCGTCGTAAGATGATGGGTTTGAATAATATAGAGTTGGTGTCTGATCGGCCATTAGAGACCAATCTTAAAGAGATGCGCGAGGTTAAGAAACGTTATCCAGAGCACGCTCTTGTTGCCTCATTAATGTTAAATGACAAGGAACAGTGGCGTGAATATATTGCGCGTTTCGTTGATATAGGTGTCGATGGCTTCGAATTAAATTTTAGTTGCCCACATGGTATGTGTGAGCGCGGCATGGGTTCGGCGGTTGGGCAAGAGCCACAGGTTATTACTGAGATTGTTTCTTGGGTTAAAAGTTTTACAACACTGCCTGTGTTAACCAAGCTTACTCCTAATGTTACTGATATTTGTGAGCCAGCACATGCAGCGCTTGCTGGTGGTACTGATGGACTTGCTTTGATTAACACCATTAAATCAATTGTGGGGTTGGATCTTGAAACCCTGCAGGGTCGACCGAATATTGGCGGGAAGTTTTCTAATGGTGGTTATTGTGGACCAGCTGTGAAGCCGATTGCTTTGTTTATGGTTGCAGCATTGGCGCGTGATGAGAAAGTTGGTGTGCCGATATCTGGCATCGGTGGGATTTCCAATTGGGAAGATGCTGCTGAATTTATTGCATTAGGTTCTACCAGCGTACAGGTTTGTACGGCTGTTATGCATCATGGTTTTGGGATTATCGACGGTATGCTTTCTGGCTTGAGTGATTATCTTGATAGGCAAGGTATGCAATCTGTACAGGAGCTAGTTGGTGTTGCGGTGCCAAAGTTTGTGAATTGGGGTGATTTAGATTTGGATTATCGCGTTATTGCTGATATTAATCCTGAAACTTGTATCGGTTGTCAGAAATGCTATACGGCTTGTTTGGATGGTGGGCATCAGTGCATTCATACAACTAAAGGTGAGTGTCAGGCTTATCATGGGGAAAATGATCACGGAATGCATCCTCGTTTAGATGTGGAAACAACACAGCATAAAAAACCAGACGGATCCAAGAAACACGTGCCATTTGTAAATAAGGATGAGTGTATTGGATGTAATTTGTGCTCCTTAATATGTCCGACTGGTAGCATCGAAATGGTTGAGATATAGGAGCGTTTGAGAAAAATTAAGATATTCTTAAGAAAAATATCGTATCATGGTCTACACTGAAAAACGTATTGTGCTTTTACGGGCTCCTTTATCCCTAATAACATGTGAAGGTGAGTATGAAAAAAATCATTGCGTTCTGCGGTCTTGTGGCCTGTATCGGTTATTCCTTATCAAGTTTCGCCAATTACTATCAAGTTGATAATTCAAAAATTTTTAGTGAGATTCCCAGGTTAGTTAAGCAAACTACAGGTTTGCGACCAGAAGTTTTACGTTTAGCATTTACCGCATATAAGAATGCTTATCGTAAAGGTATTGCTGTGAAGCGACCGATCCTCACTGTTATTGATTACTCTATTCCGGCTTCTGAGAAGAGGCTTTGGGTATTGAGCTTATCTGATGCGCGTGTTTTGTATCACACTTTAGTGGCGCATGGTAAAAACAGTGGCACTGGCCTCATTGCGAAACGTTTTTCTGATAGGCCTGGTACTGAAGAATCCAGTTTAGGTTTGTATCTTACTGGGAACACCTATTTTGGTCATCGTGGTTTGTCGTTACGTTTAGACGGATTGGATCGTGGGTTTAATGGTAATGCAGAAAGACGCGCGATTGTTATGCATGGTGCTTGGTATGTTAGTCATCGTATTTTTGAGAAATATGGAACAGCAGGTCGTAGTTGGGGTTGTCCGGCTGTGCCGATTCGCTATGCGCGACCAGTTATTAATACCATTAAAAATGGCACGCTGGTTTTTGCATATTATCCGGAAAAACGTTGGCTGGATGATTCGAAATATTTACACGCTTAATTTTTGGTGAATTTAAAATTATTGCGGCCTTCACGTTTAGCGTTATACATTGCCTTATCTGCTTGTTTTAGCAATGAGGCAATGTCGCTGCCATCTTTGGGGTAATAAGCTATGCCGATGCTAGTAGTTATTTTCAACTGTTCATTATTTATCTGAAAAGCGGGTTTTATATGGTCAAGTATGTTTTGCGCGATAATTGTAGCTTCATTTTGATTGTTTAAATTATTGGCAATGACGATGAATTTATCGCTACGTAAGCGGCCGACAAAGTTTTTATTGGAGATGTTATCTTTTAGACGGTGCGCGATTTTTTGTAATACTAGATCGCCAGTGTAATGGCCATGCGTGGAGTTTATCTCTTTAAAATTGTCGATATCTATGTATAACAGGGCAAAGTTTCTGTTATTAGTTTTGCTGTTATTTAATGTTTTTTGTGCTGTGGTTTCGAATTTTAGGCGATTAGGTAGTTTGGTTAATTGGTCGTAGTTAGTCGCATAGTCTAGGCGTTCTTCAAAGCGCTGTCGCTCAAGAGTAGCGGCTAATATTTCATTAAATGTATTTAGGGTTGCGGTATCATTACTTGTCCACGATGGTTTTGATTGCACGACATCGAAACCAGAAAAACCGACTAGAGCTCCTCTGTATCTTATTGGCATAGCTATTAATGATTTTATGTCTTGGTTTTCGAAGAGTTGCTTTTCATTTCCCCAATCATCCGGTAAGTCGGCGACATTTCTAACGTCTAGTAGTTCGTCAGAGTTTATTGCATGTATGAATTTGTTAAAGTCGGCGTTGATGAGGTTTTGTAAGTTGTTTATTTGTGGCTCAATATTGGGTGCGCACCATTCATGGGTGTTGGACATATATTTTTTATCAGGAGAAAACATAAACACGTAAGCTCGATCGAAATTGAGTGTTTTGCCCATAGTTCCCAGGGCTGCTGTAATGTGCTCGTTTATGTTGTGTAGCTGTACTTGTGAGATTGTTTTTGCAATATTGTTTACTGTTTTTTCAAGATTTATGCGTCGTGCAAGTTCAAGTTCGGCTGTTTTCTTGGCTGTTATGTCACGAAATATTCCGTTGATGATCTTTTTGTCTTTGGTGATGATGGTGTTGGTGGTTATTTCAACATGTTTTATTTCGCCTGACTTTGTGATTACGCAATCTTCTGCTGTTATTTTTTTGTTCTCACTTAGGTTGGCAGGGAAGTCTCTTGTTAGTCCATTATTTAATTGTTGAGGGGGATGGAGAATGCATTGATGTTGTCCAATAATTTCGTCTTTGGTGCATTCAA
>JAGLTR010000097.1 GCA_023135155.1 Gammaproteobacteria bacterium | reverse complement strand
TGCATCCATAATGCGTTTAAATTCAATTTGCTCTTGACTCGGCGCGTGGGAGAAATGTTTTTTTATGCTTACGGTCATCTTCTTGTCCTTTGGTTATTTGGCTCTTGATGAGCCGTGGTTTTCGTGAAAGCCGTATCTTTTTTCGGCCTCTTTCCTAGCTAGAATAGCACCATTTAAGTCTTTGAACGACCCAAGGTTAATAGTTTCTCTTTTAACTTGAATCACCGCCCTCCAGTTTTTATTTAGCTTATTCCATTGGACGCCAGTTACGCCGGAAGTATTATCTATTCTACGTCTACAATTCTTTGCGTTTTCTGCTGGGGTTGCTTCTGTGATGTTAGCCCACCTATTATCCGTTCCGTCTCCGTTTCCGTGATCTACGTGGCTGCTTGGGAGCTTCCCTAACATATATAAAAACGCTAATCTGTGAGCTAGGTGTAATTTATAATCAACACCCATAACAATATATTTTTTCCCGTCAACCCTAGTGACTTCACACCCAGCAATATCGCCGACGCTCGCTGGGCCCGCGCCTACCTTCCAGATGAAATCACCCGTTTCTGGGTTGTATGTCAAAACCTCTTTTAGCCGTTCCTGAGTAATCATTATTTTCTCGATACCGGCTCTAAGTTTGGCTCGTTTGGTTGCCACCCATCATCAGTGTATAGCCTATTCTGTACATAATACAAACTAGAGCATATCTTGCAAGACATTACTTCACCGGCAATTCTTTCTTGGCCTGCTTCAAACTCTATTTTTGAAATATTTAATGGCTCACCTGGCTCAAGTGAGCGAGTGAGCGTACCGATTAAATGACGCTTTCTGGGGCAGCGTAGCTCGGTTCCTTTTGGTAATAAATATGACATAGCAACATGTTACCTTTTTTAGTTTAAAAAGTCCACTATTCTTGATTATATCTCGCGTCAGAATAATTATTAAATCTACAATGTTGACCCTGAAAAACTAAGCGTACTTTTCCGATAGGGCCATTTCTTTGCTTAGCGATAATAATTTCTGCCGTCCCTTTGTCTGGTGAGTCCTCATTGTAAACTTCATCACGGTAAACAAAGAGTATCAGATCCGCATCTTGCTCAATAGCGCCAGAATCACGTAAATCTGACATCATTGGGCGTTTATTAGTGCGCTGCTCTAAGCTTCGATTAAGTTGTGATAACGCAATGACCGGCACACCAAGTTCTTTTGCTAGCCCTTTTAAACCACGACTTATCATTTCTATTTGTTGCGTTCTATTATCGCCGCGACCCTCCATCAACTGAAGATAATCAACTACGATCAAACTCAGCCCGTGTTGTTTTTTTGTTTTTCTAGCCCTCGAACGTATCTGATTTACTGTTAAGCCTGGACTATCATCAATCAATAATCTCTTTTGGTTTAACTGAGATACCGCGCTTGTCATTCTTGGCCAGTCGGTATCCTCCATTTTCCCGCTGCGTATTTTACTAAACTCAATGCTTCCGATTGCCGCTATTTCCCTGTTTACTATCTGGTCTTTAGGCATCTCTAATGAGAAAAACAAAGCTGATTTTCCTTCTAGGGCAGCATGTCTTGCGATATTTGAGGCTATAGTAGTTTTGCCTGAGCTGGGTCTTCCCGCAACAATAACCAAATCACCATCATGTAATCCAGTTGTTATTTTATCGAGATCAGCGAACCCTGTTGACAGCCCGGATAGCTCGCCGCCGTTCTGATATCGCTCATCAAGGGAGTCAACAACTATAGGCAGTATTTCAGTGACAGTCATCACGTTTATTTCTTGATCTTCGTCAAGCGTTAAAACTTCGGACTGAGCAAAGTCAATAATATCAACCGTCGTTTCGTTTGAGTGGGCCCGCTCAACCATTTCAGAGCCGATTCTAGCCAGTTTTCTTAATTTTGCCTTGTCTTTGATGATTTTGGCGTAAGCAGAAGCGTTCTGAGGTGCTACAGCACGGATTATGTTACCAAGGTATCCCATACCTCCGATCTCGTTGCCACGGTCGCCAAGCGTTGAGTAGAGTGATATTACGTCGTAAGGCATACCCTCATTTCCCATGGCGATCATGGTTTCGAATATTATTCGGTTTGCTGAGTTTGCAAAATCATCTACTTTTAAATCCAGTTCATCCATAATTTCATTATCGATTAACAATGATCCGAGTACTGCTTGCTCACTTTCTATTGAATGCAAAATAACTCCCCTTTTTTATCCGTCATGACAACCACAATCGGTACCGCTGAATTGTTTGTAATCTTCGCTAAACATATCATCAATTTTAAGCATTTCAGTCCACGACCAACTTCTACCTAATCCTTTTATTTCTGTTAAAGAAGCATTTTTCTCCATAAAACAGGCTTTTTTAGCTAAATTAGGATAATCATGATTTAGTTTTCTTACTTCTGTTCCGTGCATATTTGGGCAGAAATAGCATGATGACTTACCTGGTTGGGGTAATCCAGCCCTGTTTATTGCTTCTATACATTCATCGCGCCCCCAATCCCAATCTAACAATGGATATATGTGTTTTATCCATTTTCGCTGACTTTCACCTGCTCGATGTGCTTCGTCTGCATCTATCCCTATAACTTTAACAACATTGTCGTAACCTTTTATTCTTAACGCTTTATTCATTGGCCGAGTTTTCCATTTATCAGAGCAAGACTTGCGACCATAAACCACAGACGGCAACTCCTTATTTTTTATGCAGTTTTCATATAATGGCGGCAAGTCTGTTTTAATCGTTTCAACGGCTGGCATTCCGTGCTTAACCAACCAAGCCGACAATATATATTTGTATGCGTATGTTTCCGGCCTTTCTCCCCCAGTATCAGCAAATATAATATGATCGGGAATTATCCCTCTTTCTTGATAACCAACCAATACGGCTGTCGAATTACTTCCAAGGCCACACGTAACAATTAATGGCTCTTTACTCATTTTCCTTCTCCTTAACCCTTTCGATGTAATCTCTATCTGATTCAGTTGATGTTGGGTTTATCCCCAGCTCTTGCCCGATCTTTCGGTAATATGCATATTCATCCCCAGCATCCATTGGGGCAGCAGTTCCAAGCACACCAACATATCCATTGAATTTTTTAGCGCCAAATAATGTTTCCGGTCTGAGATAGTTGCACATTTTTGGATCTTTACTCCATTCAACGCACTTCATATCAATCACAGCTTTAATTTCTTCAGTTGTATGTCCTTCATTCAATCTTGCTTTAATGAGGTTTAAGTTTGCCGCTACTAATTTGAACTTCCTGCCGGCTTTTGAATTTAGGTATTCAAGAATATTGGTAGTGTCGAGTTTGCTCGACAATATCTTTTGATCTTTTGTATCTGTATCTGTATCTGTATCTGTATGGGGTTTCTGCCCGTTACCTTGCGTTACATGGCGTTTCTTTTCTCTGTGCCTTTTAACTCTTTCCCTTGTCTGAGCGCGTATCGTGTCAGCATCCCGCATCCCTTTATATTTTTCATGGTTGACGATATGCCAACCCCATGGTCGGTGTTCATCAATCAGCTCGATTCTTTTGCCGTCCTCGTTCAGCGTTCTTGAATATTTATCTTCTTTTTCTAATATCTCAATACCGGCTTTTATATGTTCAATTGGTATTCCGGTTCGCCTAGATATTGATTGCGGCGTCATATCCACCATCCCATCTGCGTCACAAAGCACAATAAACTGCTGGAACGTGATAAGGGCTCGCCAGTCTTCAGCGAGCGTTCCATCATAAATTGAATCGAATATTTTTCCGTACATAATAAGCCTTTAGTCGTTCGTGGTTTGGCTGGCGAATTGCAAATAAAAGGAAATTATGTATAATTTTTATTTACAGGCGCTCGCCAAAGTAACCTGTAACGTTACGTTAACCCAAACTGCTGAGACACGCAAATTAATGTGACAACTAAATACCCACCCTAAAAAGTGGGTATTTTTTTGTTTGATTGTTAACCCTATTAGCATTTTATTAATAGGTAGCCTTGCAGGCGTCCTATTACATAGTTATGAATCAAAAGCGGCTTCAATAAGCCCGATAATAAATTTATCAGCCGGCACGTTATCAACATCTTCAATATATCCATCCTCATCAAGCTTTCCGGCTATAACACCAGCGGCGATCAGCGGCTTATAAACGTCGTACTCCCAACCACTATTTCCAAATGGGCGCTTACCACTAAAGCTTTCACCTTCTCGCCATAAAGTAACTAGCAGCTCTTTAAAGTAACCGCCAATTGTCAGGTCTTTATCAAAATCGTCACTCTCTAGCTTAAGGTTTAATATCTCTTTGCTGTTCATTGTTCTTCTCCAGTTAGTTATTCATAACAAAACGCTCAAGCTCGGACTCGCAAAAGCGGCGAGCCGCTTAGCTCGGTCGTTATATTTATTCAACAGCTATGTAATTTTCAAACATGCACATAGAAGGACAATTACTATCTTCCCCGATTTCTACGCATTTATTAGCCGCGTCCTCGTAGTCTTTCGCACCGCACTGACAAGGAAAACCGCAAACTCGTTCTTGTCTTTTAGTTTCCGCAATCCCTGTATCATCCATACTGTTTCTCCAATAAAAAATATAACAAATAAATTAAGGCGGACGCTGT
>JAGLTR010000096.1 GCA_023135155.1 Gammaproteobacteria bacterium | reverse complement strand
GAGACGCGATAAATCGGCGTCTCTACGCTATAATCTTTCTATGACCAACGAAGAACTAACCCAAGAAGAGATCGAGCTATTCCGCCAAACCATGACCGGAACCAAGCCGATATCAGAAAAAAAAATCGAAATCCAACAACCAAAAAATCGCCGCACGCATAGCAAAACCAAAATAACAAAACACCATGCAACCAGTTCCAACAACGCCCCAACCAAACAAATATCCGTCTACACAAACACCGATTACATAACTGAAGTCTCAGGCGAAGAGCAACTATTCTTTGCGCGCACCGGACTACAAACAAAAACCATTCGCCAACTGCGCAAAGGCCAGCTCCCAATAGAAGCAAAAATTGATCTACATGGCTTAACAATTAATGAGGCGGAAGCCGCCCTAACAGAATTTCTCAACAACTGCCGACAACAACATATACGTCATATTCTCGTTGTGCACGGCAAAGGCTCACACTCAACAAACTCAATCACCACCATAAAAAGCGCCGTCAACGCCTGGCTACGTGAACCAGACTTCATCCTCGCCTTTTGTTCAGCACAACCACATCATGGCGGCACTGGCGCACTTTATGCACTGCTTAAGAGCCACATATAATCTACGTAGAGACGCCCAACCTGGGCGTCTCATAAACCAAAAAAAGACGCCCAGGTTGGGCGTCTCTACGAATACACTCTTGTCATGCCGCAGAATAACGACAAACAATGAATTAAAAATTAAGCAACTCAGCAATCTGCACCGCATTTAATGCTGCGCCTTTACGGGTATTATCCGTCACCGCCCAGACACTAAACATATGCGGCTCTTGCGGGTTATTTTTAATACGCCCGACAAATACTGCATCTTGTTCCTGGCTTTCAACACGCGGCGTTGGACAATCTTCATCTTCCATAACAATAATTCCCGGCGCATCATGCAATAATTTTTTAATATCGGTGATTTTAGCTTTCTTCTTAGTAGCAAAATTAATCACACAAGAGTTACCGTAAAATATCGGCACATAAACTAAATTACACATCACTGTAATTTCATTCGCGAAAATAAGATGCATCTCTTCAATAACTTTACGCTCAGAATTACCATTACCATTTTCATCAACATCGCTATGTTGTGGTAGAACATTAAAAGCGATCTGTTTATCAAAAACAGAATTCTCCACGCTTTGGCCGTTCAATAATTCCGCGGTTTGCGAAGCAAGCTCTGAGATACCGGCACGCCCTTTATCAGAAACCGCCTCATAAGACGCGACACTAACATTAGTCAATCCATAAGCTTCTAAAATCGGCTTTAACACCACAGAGAGCTGAATCGAAGTACAACTGGGACTGGCGATAATCTGTTGTTCGCTGGCATCAATCGTATCAGCATTAACCTCAGGCACAATCAATGGCACATCAGGCGCACAACTATAAGCCGCGCTCGCATCAATAACACGACACCCCGCTTTAATCGCCTTGGGAATATATTTACGCGCTGTTGCGATATCAGTAAAGAAAAACGCAATATCAACTTTGCTAAAATCAAAATCAGCAACCAGATCAGCATCGTCTTCGCTAGCAACATTATCAGCCAAACGATAAATACGCTTAATAGAGAAAGCCCGCTCTTTTAACAAAGCAATTGCTGTCCCACCAACTTCGGTATTAGCCCCGATAACGGCTATATTTATTAGTCCACTCATAGTGGCGGGGAGTTTAACACAGCCATGAGGAAAATCAGAGGAAACTAGAAGCTTGAGCTGGGACTAATAGCCCCCCTTGGTGTTGCAGGCAATGAACTAACACGTTTTACCTGATCAACTGAAAGCAAATCCTCTTCACGCCAAAAAAACTCATTATTAAACATAAAAGAAATCATGCTTGATAATGTAACCTGAGATGATCGACGCTTAAAAATCCCGACCCCAGAAAAAAACTTGCTAATGTTATTTTTTGACGCATGACCACCTTCACACTCATCCCCAGATTGTTTACGCTCCTTTGCTAATATCGATATTAAAGCAACTGAGCTTAGTGGTGGACCAGAATCATTATGAAGTTTTTGCATCAATCCAGAATAACCATCTAAACTTCTACATGATAATTCAACTGCCATCAAAACTAGCAATGGATTTGCCTGATAATAACCCCTAATTTTCACCTTTAAAGAATTAAATGAATTATTACCACAACCAAGGTTCTGACTACAATATTTATTAATCCTTTGCACTAACAACGCAAGAGTATTGTAAATATCCTCCCAACTATCATCGCTATTACCACGGTCCTTAACCTTCAAACATCGCTGACCTATTGATACAACACCCTCATTAATTCCGGCAATATCATTATTGCATCGAATATTGAGCATAAGCTCATCGAATATTTTCCGCATACTCCCACCACTACACTTTATTTCCGGCCATTTAATTTCACACAGACATGTATTGTTGCTCAAAAATGTAGTCAGAAACTTCAAACAAACAGCAAAACTTTTTTCAGGGCATACAAAAGTAAAACCAGACAAATCCAAGACTCGAGCTTCATTCTTCTCTAATGCTTCTTTCAAACTGAGCAGCATCGTGCTGATGGATTTTTCATCGCCAGTACAGCTCCCTGCAACCACCAGACTCCTATTATCTTTTTTATTAACAGTTATCTGTATTTGACACACAAGCACACCCTCATTTCAGTTATGGACACCTTTGAGGATAGCACGGATTTTTCAAAAAGAAAGACCGCATTGGCTACGATAAGCTAACCCCTCCAGGCTCAGGCAATTTACCCAAAACAACGCCATTATCATCAGCATAAGCCTTGATGGCTCTATCTAACGAAATACCAACCCTACTAGTAACATCAATTGCGCCATGACTTTTATACAGAGCTGTCAGAGCAGCATGCATATCGTCAATAGAGCTTTTTGCTAACACTGCTTGTAAATCTCTGAGTAATGGCTGCCCATCCTGTTCAAACTGAACCAACACCCCATAAACAACTTTCAGCATCGGCTCCACACCTAATAAAAACCTCTCTGCTGCCTCATCAATCAGCATATGCTCCAACAATTTATTCATAGCTACCACGAAACTACAGCGCGGCCATGGAAACTTGCGGTGAACAAAATGCCGCACTGTTCCACTTGTTGCATGATTTTGCATCTCTTCATCCCGAGCTCGCATAATTTCAAGCAATAATAAACGCCCATCAGTAGACTTGCTCTTTTCCAACCTACTACAGACCTCAACTCTTCTCTGGGATAAAGTACTGAAGTGCTGCACGCGGTAATTGCATGTCGCCTTTACAATCAGGCAACGTATCTGATCAGGGTACATATAGTAATAATTACGAATTTTCTGCAAATTCACCGCAATTTTAGCACCAGCAATATCACGCTGTTGTGCACTCAAGGTTAGTTTAACCGCCTGCTCAAGTTGTTTCTGAATATCGTCATAGGCGCTGTCGTTACTCTCATCAATAACCACTTTCTCTATAAAATCAAAACAAGTAGCAACTTCTGGCAATACCTGCGCATCATTGTCATGACTACCCATAAAACCTCCACACACAAAACATCACTAAATTAATCCCTCCCAAAAACCAAAAAATCGAAGTAATAAATCTGCTTATCACTTCGATTCCGTCGTAGAGACGCCCAACCTGAGCGTCTATCTCCAATCAATGAGACGCCCAAGTTGGGCGTCTCTACGATCCAATTTGTGCATACACTACAAAAAACTTAACAATGAAGCAAGAGACATTTACAATGTCCTCCCATGAAAACCAACACCATGATTATCGGCATCGCAGGTGCCTCCGCCTCTGGCAAAAGTCTTTTAGCCAACACTATTTACGATGAACTCGGGACAAATCAAGTAGTTATCATCCCTGAGGACTCCTACTACAAGGACTATCCAAACCTCTCCTATGAAGAGCGCAGCAAGATTAACTACGATCATCCAAACTCACTGGATCATGATCTGCTCTGCCAACAACTGCGCAACTTATTGACCGGTGGCACAGTCGAGGTTCCGCTGTATGATTACTCAACACACGCCCGCAAAAACGAGACACGCCCAGTTGGCACTCATCGCATTATCGTACTCGAAGGCATCCTGCTTTTCGTCGTCCCTGAGCTACGTGATCTCATGAACATTCGTATATTCATGGACACGCCCCTCGACGTCTGCCTAACACGTAGAATCCAACGCGACATCGTTGAACGCAAACGTACGATTGAATCGGTTCTCGAACAATACAAAGAAACCGTACGCCCAATGTATCAGCAATTCATCGAACCATCGAAACGCTACGCCGACATTATCGTCCCTCGCGGCGGAGCTAATCGCATCGCGATCGATCTAATTAAAGCGAAAATGCGCGAATCATTAATTTAATCAATAGGAATTAATTATGAAACTAACAACCAGTATAGCACTCTGCTTAGCTATTTTTTCGACTACAACTTTTGCACTTAATGCAGCTGTCACACAAACTATTTTAACGCCCGCCCAACAACAAGCAGTACGCAAATGTTTCCCACAACAAAAAGTTAATTTAACTAGAGACCAAAAAGCTCAAATAAAAAAATGCTTGGATAACGTCTGGCAGAACTTAAGCGATGTACAAAAATTAAAAATTCGCCGTCACACCCGCCGATCATGGCACGGCAATAAAGGATGGCAGAGTTTATCCGACAAGCAGAAATTTGCAGTCATTAGATTTCTACAGCCACAGTGGAAGTATCTCGGCACAGACGCAAAAGAAACCGTAAAAAATAGACTTAAGACTGCCTGGAAAAAAATGACCCCAGAACAAAAATCTGCGGTTAGATCTTTAAGCGCAAAATTGTGGCTACACTTAACCGACGACCAACAACAATTTCTCGGCACATTAAATGGCGCATCATCGTAACCTCCCTCGAATTAAAGACGCGATAAATCGCGTCTCTACAGATCACATTTGTGAAACAGCACCGTAGAGACGCCCAACCTGAGCGTCTTTTTTAGGTTTATGAGACGCCCAAGTTGGGCGTCTCTACGGAATTCATACAACCTTCATAACATAATCTTCAGAACGAATTGCCTTAATTGCGTAATCTAATTCACCAGGGGTTTCTGAATAAATCGTATATAACGGCTGCTTTGCTTCAACAAAACCATCAACATTTACATGCAAATCAATTCCTGCTGCTTTTGCATGTGGAGCGCCAGCCAATTTCGCCACTGTCGCAATACGACGATTATCAATAGATAATACCTTGCCTTTTCGCGGCGCTGTTACTACGTGTTTATATTTCGCAATTGTTGGCTCGAAAAATCCGCCTTGCGCTTCACAAATTGCTAAAAACTTTGTCCATGCCTTACCATTATCCAATATTTCCGTAGCAATACCCAAACCAGTACCTTTGGCAACATCTGGAGAAAACTCCAAAACTTTACCTGCTAATTCTAAACTACGATCACGTAAATCTTGCGGTGCATCTTTTTCATTTTGTAAAACTGCTAACACATCGCGTGCTTCTAATGCCGGACCAATACCACGCCCAACTGGTTTCGAGCCATCAGAAAAAACCGTTTCAATAGTTAAACCAATCTCGTGCGCAACTGCCATAAAATGATCTCTTAAAAATTCCGCCGCATGCATACCGCGAATTTTTGCTGTCGGCCCAATTGGCATATCAATAAGAACATGCGTCGAACCAGCAGAAACTTTTTTCGATAAAACCGAAGCAACGAGCTGCCCTTCATTATCTAAATTAAGCGCCCGCTCAATACGAATTAAAATATCATCGGCCGGACTTAAATCTGCAGCTCCACCCCAAGCAATACAACCGCCCTCTTTTTCCACAACTTTACGCATTTGGGAAAGTCGCAATTTCACAGGCGATAAAACCTCCATCGTATCAGCAGTTCCAGCAGGAGAAGTAATCGCGCGCGATGAGGTTTTCGGAATCATCAACCCAAAAGCTGCCACAATAGGCACCACAATCATGGTTGTTCTATTTCCAGGCAAACCACCAACACAATGCTTATCAACAATCATTTTCGATGGCCAATTAATTTTATCACCAACAGTAATCATCGCTTGCGTTAAACTTAAAATCTCATCCGTATCGAGCTTACCACCAGAACAGGCTGTAACAAACGATGAGAGATGAATATCAGAATAGGAACCACGGGCAATATCACGCACTACCGCTTGCAACTGATGCTCATTAAATTTATGCCCGAATATTTTCGAGCGCACATAACTTAAAGACTCTAAATGATCCTGGTGAAAAAGACGCAACACATCGCCCTCGCGCGCCTCTAATAATTTCCACGCAAACTCCGATAAACCGACGCGATTTTCTTCTAGTATTTCAGGGCCTACGGTATTTAAAGTAGCAATTACTGTGCGCGTACCACTAACCACCTGAATACGCGCCATTGATTCGAACCCTTCCGAACGACAAATCTGGCTATCCCTACGTAAAAATATTATCGGCTGCTTATAGGTATCAATACCCATGCGATGCGCATATAAAACTGGTCCATTACCATTGCCGTTACTATTCGTCATACCAACTCCTCCACTTGCCCCATTGATGGAACCACACAATCCCAACCAAAATTATCTATAATCTTTTCTTTTAATGCTTGTGCAGAGTTATGTTCACCATGCACAATAAATACCTTACGTGGCGGCGAGGTAAAATTATTTAACCACTCTAACTCTTCGGCATAATCAAGATGCGCGGAAATATTTTCCAGCTGTTCTACTTCAGCATTAACGTGCACATATTCACCAAACATTTTAATATCACGCAAGCCCTTATTCACCAAAGAATCACCTCGTGTACCATCCGCTTGATAACCGGTAAATAAAAATGTATTACGTTTATCACCAGCAAATACTCGTATGTGATGCAAAACACGACCACCTGACGCCATACCACTTGCAGAAATAATTATTTTAGGATCGGTGGAAATATCAATTTTTTTCGACTCTTCAACTGAGTTTACGTAGTGCGCAGTTTTACAAACCGCCTTGGCTTGCGCTGGCGTTAATTTATGCTCACGCGCAAAGCGCATAAAAAGATCAGTTGCATCAATCGCCATTGGACTATCTAAATAAACTGATACATCAGGAATACGGCGCTGCTCTTTTAATTCATGCAAATAGTACAAAATCAATTGCGCGCGCCCAACTGCAAAGGCTGGAATAACAATTGTTCCACCGCGCTCGATAGTTCTATTTACCACCTCTTCGATCTGGGTAATAACATCAATATCTTTATGCAAGCGATCTCCATACGTCGATTCTATAACTAAATAATCAGCTTTTTGAATTGGTACTGGCGGCTTCATAATTGGATCATCAAGGCGACCTAAATCACCACTAAATGCAATAGTAGTGTCAGCATGATTAATAACAATTGATGCCGCACCCAAAATATGCCCAGCACGATTAAACTGATAATCACAATCATTAAAAAGCTGATATTTTTTCCCAAACTCACGCGCGCGTAAATATTCCAACGACTTCCGTGCGTCCTTTTCTGTATAAAGCGGCTTAGCCGGTCTGTGTTTCCAGAAACCATGCTTATTCGCATGCGCTGCAAACTCTTCCTGCAGATAACCACTATCAGGTAGAAGAATTTTACAAAGCTCTTTTGTCGCCTCGGTACAATAAACCTCACCATGAAAACCTTTTTTCACCAATAGCGGCAGGTAACCAGTATGGTCGATATGTGCGTGGGTCAATAAAACGTGTGAAATGGATGCGGGATTTACGGGAAATTCTTGCCAGTTTTTCAGTCGCAGCTCTTTGCGCCCCTGAAATAGACCGCAATCAACTAAGATCTTCTGGCGTCCACACTCTAATAGATACTTAGAACCGGTAACGGTCTCAGCCGCCCCTAAAAAATTGATTCGCATAACTCAGCGTTCCTTACTCAAATGATCAAGGAACGAGTATACCGCCTAGCTGCTCTATGGAAAAGCGTAGAGACGCGATTCATCGCGTCTAATTAAATGCACAATAATTCGTAGAGACGCATAGCAATGCGTCTCTACATGCAAAATTACTTAGATACAGCAACCATAGAATCAGGTACTGGACAGTGGCATGCACCCAACATAATCCAACAAGGTGCTTTGCAATCTGTTACTGAAGCGGACCGCGCAATAAGTGTCGCAATAGGATTGCTTGCAACACTATTTGAAGCCGCAAAACAAGAAACACAAAACATCGCAGATACTGCGATCAATAAAGCTTTCTTAATCATATCTTAACCTCGTTTTAGTTAATCAAGTCATTATGCACTATGCATCATAGCAGCCGATTATTAACAAAAACTTAAGGCTCAAAATTATCCGTCACAAGGCTCTTTTTCTGCGTAGAGACGCATAGCAATGCGTCTCCTCTCCCTAACGAGAAAGACGCCCAGGTTGGGCGTCTCTACAAGGACTATACATGGAAAAGACGCATTGCTATGCGTCTCTACGGATTTAACAACTCAATCAGATCATCTTCACTTAGGATTTCTACACCCAGTTTTTGGGCTTTGTCGTATTTCGAACCTGGATCGCTACCGACCACAACATAAGATGTGTTCTTTGAAACACTGCTGGTGATTTTCGCACCCTGCGCTTCCAGTTTTTCCTTTGCCTCTTCACGCGTCATTTGCGTTAACGTTCCAGTCAACACAAACGTTTTTCCCGATAGCGGCAGATCTTTACTTTGTACTTTTATTGCAGGCCAATGCACTCCTGACTGACGCAATTTATCGATCATCTCTAAATTATGCTGCTGACGGAAAAATGCCGCTAAATACAGCGCCACAACTGGACCCACATCTGGAACTTCTTGCAACTCTTCAATATTTGCCGCGATAATTTTTTCTAATTCGCCATAGTATTGCGCTAAATTTTTTGCAGTTGCAATTCCGATTTCACGAATTCCTAATGCATATAAAAATTTTGGCAGTGTTGTATTTTTACTTTCTTCAATCGCTACTAATAAATTCTGCGCTGATTTTTCACCCATGCGTTCTAAATTAGCAATAGCACTTAATTCTAATTTATAAAGATCGGGGACATGTTCGATAATTTTTTCATCAACTAACTGCTCAACTATTTTATCCCCCAAACCATCAATATCCATCGCGGTTTTTGAAGCAAAATGTTTAATCGACTCTTTGCGCTGCGCATTACAATATAAACCACCACTACAACGCGCCACCGCCGCATCTTCACCGCGCACCACATCAGATCCACAAACCGGACATTTCTTCGGCAACTCCACAGGCCTCGTCCCTTCTGGCCTCTGTTCCACCACGGCCGATACAACCTCGGGAATAACATCCCCAGCGCGTCTAATAACTACCGTATCACCTACACGCACATCCTTACGCTGCACCTCATCAATATTATGCAAAGTAGCATTGCTAATGGTTGCACCACCGACAAAAACCGGCTCTAAACGCGCCACCGGAGTTAACGCACCCGTGCGCCCAACTTGAAACTCAACAGCTAAAACTTTGGTATACTCTTCTTGCGCGGGGAATTTATGTGCAACTGCCCAACGCGGCGCACGCGAAACAAATCCCAACTCCTGTTGCTGCGCTAAATTATTAACTTTATAAACCACACCATCAATTTCATATGGCAGCGAATTACGCTTAATCATCATCTCATTATAATATTGCGTACACTCAGTAATTCCAGTTACAACTTTAATATCAGGATTAACACGCATCCCCCAATGAATTAATAACTGCAAAATCTCATAATGGCTTTCTGGCAAATCTATGCCAACTAACTCACCAACCGCATAACAAAAAATATTCAACGGACGCTCTGCAGTAATTTTCGAATCTAACTGACGCAGACTGCCTGATGCTGCATTACGTGGGTTAACAAAAACTTTTTCACCGCGCTTTGCCGCCTCAATATTATATTTTTCAAAACCTGCCAGAGGAATATAAACTTCGCCACGCACCTCGACCACTTCAGGAATATTATCGCCACGCAAATGCAAAGGAATCGCTGCAATAGTTTTCGCATTTTGCGTTATATCCTCTCCGACCGCTCCATCACCACGTGTTGCTGCCTGCACTAAAACACCCTGTTCATAACGCAAACTAATCGAAACACCATCGAATTTCGGCTCACAAACATACTGCGCCTCATCAACTAAATCCAAGCGTTCCATTACTCTTTTATCAAAGGCAATTAATTCATCTTCATTAAAGGCATTCTGCAAAGAAAGCATAGGAACCTTGTGTTGCACCTCTTGAAAAGCCTTTAAAGGTTCGGCACCGACACGTTGCGTTGGGGAATCTGCAGCAATTAATTCCGGATATTTATTTTCTAGATTTTGTAGTTCGCACAGAATGCGATCATATTCCGCATCAGAAACACTCGGACTTTCTAAAACATAATAACGATAATTATATTCACGCAGTTTTGCTTTTAATTTTTCGACGTGTACGACAACAGACTCAGCAACCACAAAACCTCCCTCTTAAAATTACGCGAACATTACTCATCAAACAGATCATAAGAATAACGATTATCTTCAAAATGTTTCACCTGCTCTTGCCAACGCGTCAGTGAAACCTGATCCATCTTACGATGCTTGTCATCCCAAATCTCACCGCCTAAATCACCAACTAACTGCTGAGCTGCATCAAGCATAGTCTCAAAAGCTGCATACAAATTCTTCTGTTCACCAAATTGCATAAATATGGTTAAACCCGCACAGGTAGTATTACCAATACTCTGCAAATCAAAAGTCCCAGGCTCAGTCGCCGAAGCTAAACTAAACAAGACAGAACCTGTGCCATTAGCCTCTTCATGCCGATGAAAAATATTCATCTGACCAAAACGAAAACCGGTAGCCAAAAGCGCCTGCAATAACTCATAACCACTGTATGGCCGACTAGACTCAGCAATTATGCGCATAGCAATTAGATCGCGCAGAGTTTCATCTGGCTTATTATTAGGCGTAGCGGGCTTAGGCTCCGCTTTTGGCACGTCTTTAGCGTTCTGTGCGCGCAACTCCAGTGGCTCACAATCATCTTCTGCTGATAGGTTATCATCAGCAATATCCTCACCGAAATCCTCATCACAAGTAAAAACAGGCTCCGCCTTGACCGCAACCCGTCTATCGGCCGCTTGACTACGACGCAGAAAAAAGATGAACAAAACCATACAAACAACAACAGCGCCAAGAATGATCCACAACATCGCAAACTCCTACCTAAATAATCCAACAAACTGCTGATTATTGTACTGTGGATTGCGAGTCATGAAAAGAACACCGTCATTCTACGACCGGAGAATCCAATCACACTAAAAAATCATCCAAACATCAAAGCAACTGCATGCCCACTTGCTCACTATCCGACTCTTCCGAAAGACCATATAAAGCCAAATTACAAACATCTTCTAAACCGCCAGGGTTAGCTGGAGCTCGAAACTGATCCAAGCCACCGCAGAGATCTCCGCAATTTCAAGAGCGCTTTTACACATATAACACCTCACAAAAACAGCTAATCATCATCGCACAGAATGCATTTCACAAGCACCATCTTCAGACAACACTTGAGCAGGCTCAAACTTTTCACGCACACTTTTTAATGCAGCATCACAAACAGCGTCAAGCTTGCCAGATCTAACCGGTATAAATATCGCACCCATACCTGGACTAGCCGTCACCGGCGCATAAGTCTCCCTATACCTAGTTGATTCACGCGCTAGATCCTGGGCGCACATTGCAACAAGTTGTAGCGATGATTGCACAATGCGAACCTGCGTATCTCCAAACTTGATAAAGACTGGCCCACCCTCTGCTACTTCCGTTCTATTTTCATACCACTTCAGAAAATAACGATTTTCTCCCATTAACCGACACAATATACCCGCAGCCAACCCTAGTTTAGCTTGAGCCAAAGGGAGATTAACGAAAAATGCATAATGTACAACATTCCAAAAATGGTTGCCCCTTTTAAAATAATAATTACCTCGACAATAATCACATAAACTAAGAATAAATTGTGCACGCGGAGCATCGTGCGGTAGTTTATTAGCAAAATCCTCAGCGCGACAAATAGCTCTCTCGACCGACAAAATAAATTTATCTTTTGACAATACCTTTACCTCGAACTCAAAAACACTATACGTTATTGATATGGAGACGCATGCTATGCGTCTCTACGATCCATTTTTGCGCCAATTATTTTTCGGCTAGGTCGATCGCTTCCTTAATATCTACCGCTACTATTCTGGAAACGCCTGGCTCGTGCATGGTTACACCGGTTAGCTGGTCGGCCATTTCCATTGTAATTTTGTTGTGGGTAACAAATATGAATTGAACTGTTTCTGACATCTCTTTTACTAAATTAATAAATCTAACAACGTTATTATCATCTAATGGCGCATCCACCTCATCGAGCATACAGAATGGCGCAGGATTTAATTGGAAAATAGCAAAAACCAATGCAATTGCAGTTAGCGCTTTTTCACCACCAGATAACAGATGAATCGTGGTATTTTTCTTGCCAGGTGGCTGCGCGTGAATCATTACGCCTGTACTTAATAAATCATCACCTGTTAATTCTAAATACGCTTTACCACCACCGAAAATAATTGGGAACAGACGCGTGAATTCATTATTAACTGCATTAAATGTCTCTTTAAAACGCGCTTTGGTTTCGCGATCAATCTTATGAATTGCATCCTCTAAAATCGTTAGTGCTTCAACTAAATCATCATTTTGCGCATCCAAATAAACTTTACGCTCCATGTTTTGATCATACTCGTCGATAGCCGCTAAGTTAATCGGACCCAAACGGTCAATACGTCGGCCAATTGTTTCTAGCTGCGTCTCCCAGTCAGCAATCGAGAACTCTTCTGACAAGCCTTGCAGCACCGCCTCTAACTCATAACCACCCTCTTGTATCTGTTCTTCATAAGTTGTACCGCGCACCTGCAGAGCCTTCCAATCCATACGCGTCTGACTAATTATGTCGCGAATTGTTTGTGCAGCTTCTTGCGTTGCTGTGCGATTTCTCTCAGCCTGTTGGAGACTATACTCAATATTTTCTAGTTTTTGTTTCGCACTAATTAATTCGTTTTCAACATCAACGCGCTTGGTTAACGACCGCTCTAATTCACTACTTAAATCATCCAGTGGTGATTCAGCACTCTTAATCGCTTCTGATATTTTTTCACGTCGCTCAGTTAAACTAGTAATTTGTTGCTGGGCACGCTCTAAACTCTGCTGTAAATACTGTAATTGATTGCGCGCAAACTCCGCCTTCATCTTAACTTCATCAGCTCTCTCTTTTTTCGCCTGCGCATTTGTACGCGCCATCTCAACTTGAGCTCTATATTGTGCGCGTTGCTCTTGCATAGCAGCACGCTTCTCATCATCTGAGGCTTTGCTTTCGACAGCCTGCCGCCAAATCTCGCGCACTGTTACTAATTGTTGTTCAATAGCGATTAGACGCTGACGCTGTTCATGTAGCTGCTCAGCAATATTTTCCGCACGCTGCTCTAAATGCTCTAAACGTGTTTTCTTCGAAGATAACTGACCATAAACATCACCATACTCATTCGATGCACGCGACAGTTGCCCCTGCAACTCTTGATTATCTTTCTCTAAATTAGACAGTTCATTGCTGACAGTTTGGAGATCACTCTCTTTGGCGAGCACTAAATTTTCCGCTAGATTAATTTGTGCGCTTAACTCTTTTAATTCAGTTTCGCGCTGTAAAACACCCTGCTTAACATCTTGGCCTTTATTAACACATAACCAAGAACGTCCCAACCACACGCCATCACGCGTAATTACCGACTGATGATCCTGCAGGTTTTTACGCAGTTGCAATGCTTGCGGCAGATCATCTGCAATACAAATATGCGCCAACAGTTCTGACAGTTCCCACTGCGAGGTAACCTTACCCGCCAATGTTTCGCTGGTAGAAAAGTTTCCACCATTATGTGCGCCAGTCTCATAAAGGGTAATATTGCCCTGCCCCAAACTACCGAGGCTTGCAGCAATATGATCAATATTTTCAACACAAACTGCCTCTAAATATGAGCTAAGCACAGTTTCAACTGCCTTTTCCCAACCAGCGGCAACTTCGATACCCTGCGCTAAACGCGAATTATTTACTAAACTATTATCCTGTAACCAGGCGTTAATCTGATGATCGTTTTTACCAAGCGCAGCTTGCTGTAGTGCTTCAAGCGATGCATAACGACCATTTAATTTCTGTAACTCATGACGTGCGCTATTTAATTCATTAGCTAATAATTTATTCTCTTCGCGCTTACGATTTATCTGCCCCTGCTTTTCATGCAGTAAATTTTGCAGTTCATCGCTTTTATTTTTTACTTCGGCATAAACAGCTTCTATTTCGGTAATTTCTTGTTTGAGATTTTCAGTGCTGATCTCACCTTGCTCACCCTCTAAACGCGCGATACTATTTTTCTCATTTTCAATACGCTGTTCAAGGTGCGTGATGCGTGTCTGCTCAACCTCTGCTTGGCGCGCACTCTGCTCAGCCTTATTCGCAAAACTATCCCAAGCGATCTGCCACTCTTGCATAGTCTCTTCAGCGCTCATTAACTCAATTTCAGCCTGCTCTAATAACTCGCGCGTCTCTCTTGAGCGCGGCTCTACATCTGTTAACTGCGCATTTAAATCGCTTATCTTATGGGTATCATTTTTTATATGCGACTGCGCTTCATCCCAGGCACTATTTAACTGCATTAAATCCTGACCTAATTGCGAACAGCGCTCTTTATTGTGCTGAATCTGCTGTTCTAAGCGGCCAATTTCTGAACCTAAATTGTAATAACGTCCCTGCACTTCATTATAAATATCATTAGCATCGGTGTGATCAATACGTGATTTTTCAATTTCCGCATTAATGCGACTTTGATCGGCTAGTTTTGCTTCTAACTCAATTTCTTGCTGTTGTATTTTTTCTTCATAGACTTTGACTTCTGAACTTACTGTCTGCCATAAAATCGCTTGTAACTGCGCTTTTAGTTCACGCTGCTCTTGCTTGAACTCTTTATATCTAACCGCTGCATTCGCTTGGCGCTTTAAATGGCGCAACTGTTTGTCTAACTCTTCACGAATATCATTTAAGCGATCTAAGTTATCACGCGTATGACGAATGCGATTTTCAGTTTCACGTCGGCGTTCTTTGTATTTTGAAATACCGGCCGCCTCTTCTAAGTGCGAGCGCAAATCATCAGGCTTGGCCTCGATCAACTGCGTGATCATACCCTGCTCGATTATCGAATAACTACGCGGCCCTAAGCCTGTACCCAAAAAGACATTAATAACATCCTTACGACGACAACGCACACTATTGAGATAGTAGTTAGAAAAGCCATCACGGTTGACCTCACGCCTTATCGCTAACTCGTTATACTGCGCATACTCACCACCGAGCTTGTTGTCGGTATTATCAAAGAACAGCTCAACCGCCGCCTGTCCAATTGGTTTACGGGTAGTTGTACCATTAAAGATAACATCGCTCATCGCTTCACCACGCAGATGCTTAGCCGAGCTCTCGCCCATAACCCAGCGCACCGCGTCGATCACGTTCGACTTACCACAACCATTAGGCCCAACAACCGCTGTACGAAAGCTCCGAAAGGGGATAATCGTGGGATCTACAAAGGACTTAAAACCAGCAAGCTTAATCTTTTTTAAATGCATCTGTCTCTCTCTACCGTGTGATGTGGGATTACTACACACAAGATTTATGCGGCATTAATGCGACAAAAATAGCCTCAAGATGCTCATTTATAAGTATAAACTGCGCGTCTTTCGCCGATTTTTCTCGCATTACTGCTCACCTAAATCTTGTGTGTAGCAGCCCCAATGTTGCTAAAATTTCAAAGAGAGAAGTATACACAAGCAGGCCGTTTGAGCTCAATGGTTTTGCTGATTGTATTCTGCATGATGCAAAATCACCTGCTTTTATATTCCCGAGAACACAAAACCGTAGAGACGCCCAACCTGG
>JAGLTR010000095.1 GCA_023135155.1 Gammaproteobacteria bacterium | reverse complement strand
AGCTATTCAACCAACCAGGTAGATCTTTCGCAAAATCACCTGTGGGCTTATTACTTAACAACACATCCCTGGTCTTTTGACTAGCAGCAAGCAATTTATGCCTCTCATGCATAATAGGTGGCGAACCTGCTGACATAATAGTTGCAGAATGCATACGATCAGCGTGGCGTAGTATCAAAAGCTCGGCTATAAACCCGCCCATTGAGTGACCAACAACATGCGCCTTTTTGACACCATAACCATCCAAAATAGCTAGAGCATCATCCACTAATGCAAAAACATCATAAGGCCCAGCGTGAACATCACCGCTATGCTTTACAGCATCGGATTTAGCTACCGGAAAATGCGTTGAATAACCAATATCGCGATGATCGTAGCGTATAACAAAGTAACTAAGTCTTGCCAACTCTTTGCAAAACAAATCTGGCCAAAAAGTGCTGGGCGCTTGGGCTCCAGCAATCAATAAGATACATTCTCTATCTTCTGAGCCAAAACTCTCAGTCCACAGCTCTACTTTTTTATTGGCGATAACTTTTGGCATGACAATTCCCTAAACAAGCGCTTCGCAATTGACGAAATTAAATATGACTAAAAATCATTATATAGAAAAACCCTTCACGACAGAACTCTCTACTTTACGTCCACAAGTAATTAATCGTTACCCGCTCCCTAGAATGCCCAAGCTCTTCGCTTATAATCAATCTAGCAGCAGCATCGAGCTCCTTTTGCTTCTTCGCAAGATCTTTAGAGTGAGGACCACCACAAACAGGACAATCCCAACCCGTAAGCTCTCTATAGCGCTCTTGCGCATAAGCATGACGCAAGCCATGCGCATGCTTAATACCAGCTTTTTGAACTTGCTTATCGTATAAATTACGATGCTGAATGTAACTTTGATCTGTCGGTATTAATGATTGATATTCTTGATTAACTAGTTTTTTAGCTTCATCTATCCAGTACCGTGCTTTATCTGTATGAACAGGCACTGTTCGTGCGCGCCCTCCCTTACACCAGGATGCTTGCAGCTCAACACAATTGCCTTTATCAGCTTGAAACGGCTTGAATTTAATACTTTCCTCTCGACGCAATCCTAAATATCTTTGCAACTGTAGCTGAACCAGCACATTCCTATTGGTAATCTTTGCAAGATCGACTTTAGTAAGATCAACAGCTTTATTTCGATCACTGCTGCTTTTTCTTTTTGCGATACCCAACTCATCATTACTTGGCACAACATTAGATCGACCAGTATGTTCACATAACCAGCGCAATGCTGAATTGCGATTCTTGATGGTTGCGCTAGATAACCCCTTTGCTTTCCAGCTATCGTTGAGATAACGAACATGCTTCTGCTTTAGGCCATTAACATGTGTTACTTTATAACCACCGAGATATAACTCATCAGCAACTAAGTTAAGCGTGCGCTTACGATCTGTACGTGTTGCATATGAACCATCGCGGCTATGCTTCATGATTACATATATGCTCTCTTTTAACTGGTGTTTTCTTGACATCTTTTACCTCAATTACTAACAATTCATGCAACATGTTTTCGCCTCATCACCCAATAAAATGTTGGTGAGCGTAGTGTATCCAGCTTATGATTTTCCAATCATAATGCTGCGGTTCGCACCGCAAAAGGACACATACTTAGGGCTGAGATAATCTTACGATTATCTCGAAGCGAAAGATCGAGGTTACCATCGACTGCCGAAAGAATTGGTAAATCCAAATCGGCGAGTTTCGCTGCATCAATCATTCTCATTACTATACTTCCAGTTTCTTCATTAAATTACTCCTTAGATTTTCCAGACTTTCGTCAGTTATCAGTGCGTTTATTAGTTTGCGCAATGATGGCGATAGTTCTGTTGCTTCATAAATTCGCTGTTGCAAATCTCTTAGCTTTTGATAGCTTTCATCGGTTAATAAAAACTTCCGCTTTTCTTCATCATCTATTGATTCTGAATGTTCAATTGAATCGACAATTTTATCTTCGTCATTCATAGCTTACCTCCTCTTGTTAAAGTTAATAAAAATTACTTCTTTTTTTCATTGTTTCGTTTGTGAGTTGCATATTTCTATTCATGATCAGCTGTAAAAGTTGCTTCATATTGGATTAAAATTTAATACAATAATGCGCTATGCTTGTTACGTTTATATGACTAGAACATTGCGTCGTTTGTTACGTCGCTCTCATGATCGCTATTACTTATTACTCAGATTACGTTCGTGCGCTTTAACATTGCACTAACACTATCTGTTAACAAAGTAACGCTGCATCATAATTGCTCTGTAACAATAGATGGCATATCTGGACCAAAAGGTCCGATATACAATATGAGGCTTTTAGCTATTCTTGCAAGAACCGCTAGGTGGCGCAAAAGCAGAAAACCGCTTTTCACCACTCGCCGCTAAATGAATCAGTAGTTACTGACTCTGGTATGATGATATACAAAACAACAATGTCATTTTGCATCAAGCCAAAAACTTAAAAAGTCTCCGAGCGTTTTACATGGCTTCGCCGCCCTTACCTTGGGATTTAAGTCGTTCAAGGCATCGACTTTGTACTTGCAAGTATAACTTCTGTATACTATTTGTCAAGTATTATCTGAGGATGATTGCACGACTGCTGTTAGGTAAATCGTAACGCCAAAAAAGTCCATTTCGCAATCGTCACTTGGGTTTCACGTGCAAAATCGCGGGTAAATCTGGTCGGATGCCGCATGAATTATGGCTTGTAGAGGTGGACCCCCTCGCGTCACTGCGCCGAACATTCGTCGGCGCAGTGACGCGAGGGGAGTAATCTACGTAATATCAATACTCACTTAACCATCCAAACATCTTTTAGCCTGCCTTTAGTTGGCCAGTGATATGCATTTGCAACGGCATAAATTAAATCCTGAGCGAGCTTTCTGCCATTATCTGAATTTGTCATGACAACGATACCTTGACCTGTATTAGGAAAACCTACCAACCAACCTTGATAACCTGCATTTTGACCCATCTTCATAAAGCGCAATTGATTGCCAGATCCTTTTATAACAAAACCCAAACCATATGGTGTATTTCTTTGTGGAGTTAATGCTGTTTTTACAAGACTTAAAGTTAGAATTGAGCTGGGACTTCGCCTGTAGGAACGAATAACTGCTATAACAAATTTTGCTAAATCTGTTGGCGTAGTCCATAACCCCCCAGCAGTATACTCCGGCGCCACTCGCCATTTATATACAAAACTCTTCCCATTTGAATCTGTAGCTCTAGCTGCATTATTCGACAGCTTGCTCAAAAGTGGCTGCTGAAAATTACTATGCGTCATATTAAGCGGCGAAAAAACCAGTTTTCGTGCATCTGCAGGGAAATCACTTGCAAACTGAGATTGGATAAATAATTGTACCACCTCATAACCACCACCTGAGTAGTAATACTTACTACCTGGCTTATAGATCATTTTCACAGGCATATTGTTAGCTGGCTTTTGTCCATTAAGTGTTTCTATTACTGTAGGCAACTTATCCCCAGGCATATATCCGTAATAACCCCCAATGTTGAGGCCAGATGACATACTTAGTAATTCTCTTAGTGTTACAACTTCTTTTCTATATTGAGTAGATTTAGGAATTTTCCATCCTTTCAAATAAGGATTGATTGGCGCATCCAGGCTGATGTTCGTTTTACTTATTAGACGCAACGCCATTAATGCAGCAACGGGCTTTGACATTGACCCAGCCTGAAAAAGAGTATTTTGGTTAACCTTCTTTGTATGCGCAGAATCTATGTATCCAACAGAACCACTCCAAATGATTTTACTA
>JAGLTR010000094.1 GCA_023135155.1 Gammaproteobacteria bacterium | reverse complement strand
CAATATTTGTGGGGATCCGCCAGGGTCAGGTGTCGTAACTGTGACCTTCTGAAAATTAAACTTATCGCCCTGCTTATAACCAACTAGGTGCGCAGCTTTTGGTGGCTTAGCCTGTAATCCAACAACAAATTCAGCCAAACGCTGGATATTCGCTCCATATGTACTTAAAACAGGGAACTGTTCTATGATAATAGATAAGTCAGCCACAATAACGGTAAATACAGCAATGGCTTGCACCAATAAACCAATGTGCGCTTGACCTGATAAAATACGGGGCGCCAACACTAGATATGGGATCAGCACACTAAATAATATATAGGCCTGCGAAGCGAACATAATGTTCCGCTTAGTTCGAATAAGACGAAAATAGTTTTCAATTAAGATATGGAAGCTTCGTTTCAATAGGGATCCTTCATGTTTTTCACCCTTATAAAACGCAATCGACTCAACATTATTACGCACATGAATTAAGTTATAACGATAATCAGCTTGATAGCGAATATTCAAAAAGTTTATCTTCACCAGAACACGCATTAATAGCAGTATCAAAACGTTACCTACGGTCGCATATAAAAGCACATCTAAAACCAACCATGGGGAGATTGTCCATAACACACCGCTAAAGGTAATTAAAGTGAAAACACTAACGCCAAGCGTCTTAAATAACTCAATCGAAGATTGAGTAAAATCATTAAGATCCCCAGCGAGACGTTGATCAGGGTTATCAACATCAGAATAAAGACTCATATTATAATAAGACTTATTCGCTAAGTAGCGATCTAATAAGTTTACGTTAAACCAGCGACGCCAACTAACTCCGAGCTTATCGACAAAATATATTCCCAAAGTCACAATAAACACTGAAAATGACAGCATAACAACTGCGAGCAGAACAAACTTATGAAACTGTGCGCTATTGTGAGCTGACAACGCATTAATTAACCATTTCGGGATATATGTTTTAAAGGCGTTATTTAGTGATGCCACCACCAAGATAAATAAAACAATCGAGAGCAAACCCCAAGCTTCCAGCTTTTTATCACTCTTCCAATAAGGAGTCAAAATAAACCATAATTGTCTTAAAGTAGTAAAGCGTTTTTTAGGCATGGCGGCTTAGTTCCTCAACGGCGGCAAGAAATACATTGGTTTTCGTAAACTGCGATAGAAAGTGTAACATGGTTGCTGAAAGCATCAGGAAATCATCCGATCTTGCTAATGTTATTTTATTGGTGAACATACCTACCATCATATCATAAGGCTTGGAAAAAACTGTTTGCTTCATGATATCTATTAGTAAAAGTCCGCAGTCTTCAGAAATCTTTATTGCCTCACCAACGCCCCAAACGGCAATCAGAAATAAGCGCAAACAATAATAACAAAGCAGTTTTTGTCGAGCAAAAGCGTCAAAGCAATCAAAATAATATCGCAAAAAAGCATCATGGAAAGATAGAGGGTAAAAAAGAGCGTGCCAAGAAATATCCGTAAATGGATCGCCAATACCAGCATCGGTCCAGTCGATAAAATATACTCGATCAGCATGAACTAAAATATTGTTTGGATTTAAATCACCATGTATCAGCACATCTGTCGCATGTTTTTCTTCGCACTTAAACAGTCTATTTAATGACTCTATGAGCCCTAATGTTTGCAGCTGTTGCTGCAATATAGCTGAACCAGCTAACTTCATTGTTCTTTGAATACGAGCAGCCAAAGTATTAGCCCTGGGAAATTCTAATTGAGTCGCCTGATGAAGCTTCTTAACATTGCCAACAATATAATCTCGATTAGGAGCATTTACCATGTCACTATAATTTGCGGTACTACCCTCAATAAATTCTGCAACTATAATCCCCTGCTGTGGATTCTGATAATACATATTAGGTCCAACATCAATATTGCCAACGTATTCAGTAATAAGACACTCTTTCTCACGATTTGGCAAAGGCTGCTCGGTTGACATGAAGCGAGCAAGATACGCCCTACTAGCATCTTCTATACGATAATTCCTGGCAAATGAGAAGCCGCCGCTTAGCAATTGCACGGCATCTTCTTTAATGGGTTTATTGAAGTAGAATTTTTCGAGCTTTTTGAGATCTTCGGCTATATTTTGCATCATAGTCATCCATAAACTTTACGCTGCAGTATAAGGTAAATTCAAGAAAAATACACTGACATCATCCTTACGGCTATAATCTCTCTTTGTTCATAAACATCGATCAAAGGATGAATACAAAATGACAGCAATAACAATCAGAAAGACAATCAGCATTATAACAATGATTGCACTATCAGCGTTGACCGCCCCGGTTATCTACGCAAAAACATCTCCCCCTACCAAGCGATTTTGTATACGTACAACAAGTCATCTCGAATATCAAAGTCGAATTAAGATATTATGGGAACTATAATTTTATCGGCAGTAGGATTGCAGGCTATAAAAAACCAAAAAGCATTTTAACTAAACAAGCAGCATACGCTTTAAAGAGAGTCCAGAACGAACTGAACAAACACGGTTTGGGACTAAAAATCTATGATTCATATCGCCCACAAAAAGCCGTTAATGAATTTGTAACCTGGGCAAAAAATCTATCAGACACTAAAATGAAAAAATACTTCTACCCCAATGTGCAAAAAAAGAATTTATTTAAGGATGGTTATATTGCTGCCAAATCAAGTCATACTCGCGGCAGCACTATGGATCTCACCATAATTTTCTTAAACAATTGTCATGGCCACAAATATCGCCCACTTGATATGGGCAGCACATTCGACCAATTTTCAAAATTGTCTTGGCCGAGCTATCAAAAAATATCTCCGCAGGCGCAAGCAAACCGTTTATTATTACGCACTATTATGGAAAAATACGGCTTTGCACCAATTAAAACCGAGTGGTAGCATTTCACTTTAAAAAATGAGCCGTTTCCAAACACGTATTTTAATTTTGATATTCAGTAATAAGATAATCATACAAACTGCCCACAACAATACCCTGATGACCAGGCCCATTGCAGGTTATAACCACCTAATTGGCCGGTCACATCTATAACTTCGCCGATAAAATATAAGCCGGCTACTTTTTTGGACTCGAAGGTTTTTGAAGATAACTCATGCGTATCCACGCCTCCACATGTAGCCTCGGCTACACCATAGCCTCTATTTCCCGTAGGTTTTAGCTCCCAGCATTGCAGTTGTTCGGTTATTTGTTGCAACATGTTATCGCTGTATTCTTGCATACATCTGCTTTGGATATAGTTATCACACATTAACTGCACGAAACGTTTTGGTAATAATTGCGCTAAAATAGTTTTTAACTGTGCTTTTGGACTATCAGCTTTGTTTTTTTTGAGGTAGACAAATAAATCTATATCAGGCAATACATTTATAATTATTGAGCTATTCTTTTTAACATATGAAGAAACCTGTAAAATTGCAGGACCACTAAGACCTTTATGTGTAAACAAAAGATCGTCACGAAATGATTCTTTACCCACCGTTAACAGTGCCGACATAGATATTCCAGAAAGCATCTTAAAAATATTTGCATGCATCTCATTAAAAGTTAACGGCACAAGAGCTGGTTGGGTCGCAATAGTATTTATACCAAACCGTTTAGCAACCATCATACCGAAATCTGAAGCGCCTAAATTTTTATACGACAATCCTCCTGTCGCTATCACAACACTCTCTGCTTTTAGCTCTCCATTATTAGTTTGCAAAGAAAACATGTCATGTTTCTGCAGCTGCGCTATGCGGCAATCCAAAAGAATCTCTACCTTATGCTGCTCACATAGATCCACCAACTTCTTTACGATTTCCTCCGCGGAAACCGTGCAAAACAATTGCCCTAATTTTCTTTCCTCGTATGGCAGATCTAGTGATTCAAAAAAACGGATGCAATCAAACTGCGAAAACCTCTTCAGAGCAGAAAAACAAAAGGCAGGGTTCTGAGAAATATAATTCGAGACATCCAGTTCCATATTGGTGAAATTACATCTGCCGCCACCAGAAACAGTGATTTTTTGTCCTGGGCTTGATTGATGATCAAGCAGCAAAACTTCCCGACCTCTTTCGGCCGCTTTGAAAGCACAAAAAAGTCCGCTTGCTCCGGCTCCAATAATAATTACATCGTACGATTTCTGCTTCATATAACTATGCACTTTCTGAGTTGCTCGATTAAAGATGCAGTTTACTCCTCTACGTATCTTTGGCCCAGAGGTTTTAGACGCGATAAATCGCGTCTCTACAGCGGAACATTTATTTGATAATGTTTATCTCGCGCATTCACTCGCAATAATTGCCTATAATGCGTCCAGCTTAATTCTCGACGCGTTGCGTCGAGAATTGGGAACAATAGATAACGCTAACGCATTTTCCATAATTTTTCTAAACATATGACATCAAGAGAAACAGTTGATAGTCTATTCCCCAAATAACAAACTTTATGAAATAGTTGAGGGGTAACTATGCGCGCTAATAATAATTACGCACTAATTGTCATCGATCTTATTAATGATATCATTAATGCAAATGGCAAAATGGCATCGCGTGCTACCTATCTTGATACCCAATCTGCCTTTTATTCTCAACCGACAACTCTGATAGCTTAGCACGCTTATCAATACCTAAACTTTTACGCGTATACTCTATCGCACAATTAATACTTCTATTACGAAAACCGAAAACAGAGTATTGTTTTTTTGGATCTTCATAGTACTTGTAAACACTCAGTATCGCACCCAGCATATACTTAAGATACTTAGCGTGAAATGCAAATTTGAGAGGAACATACACTGAAATACGATCGACAACCAGCCGATAATACCTAACTTTAAATTCTGTAAATAACCGCATAGCCAACAACTCTTGCTGCGAAACAAGAACATTATCTCCTGATGCCGCAGCCTTAGAAGGATCTGAATTCATCTTACTTTTAATGGTTGGATTACTCATAATTCAATTCATTATAGCACCTAGCCCTGGCTCGGCAATACAGGGCAAGTAAAATGGGCACTGCCAAATAATATCAAATCAATAAAAAACGAACTGTTATTGGTCTTTCTGGCTTAGTTCTTGCATGGGGATTAGTGCGCCAAAGTTTTAGATTACCCGATAAGGTCTGACAAGGTTATAACCTCTCAGTTTAGGTTACATTCAGCATTTCACCGATACAAGGGGAGGGGCAAAACTATTTCCGGGCACATTAGAGGCAGATTTATCATTTGGACCACTTAGATCACCGCCATCTTGTTTAACGCTCGCTTTATCTGCCGTTTCTGAAATTCGTATTACACCCATCTTCGACGGTGGTAATCGGTTATCACTATAAGGAGTAGCAGCAAAATCTAAGGCGCCCTCATGGCGGGCAATTTTAGTAGGTGTACTAGTCCCAACTTCCAAGGGAAATCCATCTACATCTTTTTCAGGCACCGACTGTTTTGCGTCGCCACTTCGCCACGATTTCGGTACATAAGGAGAAAATTCACCCAGCAACTTACGCACCCAACCTCCGGCCGTAGCCTTTTCCTCAGGCTTCATGTCATCATCTGACTCACTAGCAGAAGATACAATCGACACATTATCATCGTGACGACGATGCCTGAGTTCACCACTAGAACCAGGAAGCGAGCCTTCATCAGAATCAAGAAGCGAGCCTTCATCAGAACCAGGCCCTGAAAGATGCTCCGAATCTAAATACCCAGACTCGAGCTTTTCTACTTCATGTTCATACTTTTCGTAATGCTTTTCTATACAGGGGTGCGCCATACTTGCTATCAGCTTATCTTCACCTTCTAAAGTCGGATTCTCAGCATAAGCTTTTCTTATATTCTCGAAGGAATCGCCTGGATTCAGGTACTCTCGTAAATTCTGGCAAATATCCAGCAACAGAGGATATTTTTTCTCAGCTTCAAATTTTTCACCACGCAACTCACAAAAACGGGCAAAATGTATTTTCTGCCAATACAGGAATAGTTTTTGAATTTCAGGCTTATGTTCATGTTCATGTTCAATGGCAATCTGGCAAAGCAAAATTGCCATACCATATACATGCTCCATCTGCTTTTTATTCTCAGCCGACAACTCTGATAGCTTAGCACGCTTATCAATGCCTAAACTTTTACGTGTATAATCTATTGCGCGATTAATACTTCTACTACGAAAACCGAAAATAGAGCATTGTTCTTCTGGATCTTCATAGCACTTATAAACGCTTAAAATCGCGCCTAACAAGTATTTAAGATAATTGGCGTGAAATGCAAAATCTAGAGAAACATACGCTGAATTACAATCCACAGCCAGTTCGTAATATTTAGCATTAAAGTTTACAAATAGCCTCTTAACCACTTCCCCTTGCGACAAAGTAAAAATAATATTTTTTGATTGCTCCGCCGCAGAAGCCGATTTCATCTTGTTTTTATTGGTTGGATTGCTCATAATTTAGTTCATTATAGCACCTAGCCCTGGCTCTGCGCCACTTTCTAGCTCGGCAACATCCTCCGGCTGCGCTGTAGCTATCTTTTGCATACGATCTTGAGCTGCCGCCCGGCACTGCTCAGCTAAAGCAATCAAATCAGCATTATCCAGATATGCTAGCAACCCATCCAGGTATCCCTGTCTATTGTCATCTGAGAGGTTACTGTGAATAGGACAAACCTTGTTCACGTAATTTCCCAGGCCAATAACCATAAGATCGCTAAAATACCCAATTGTAAGCGAAATTTCAATCTCCTCAAACGACACCTTAATCGAATCAGACAGATATTTTGGTGCCTTGGTGCAATAGCATGGATCAAAGTAAAATGCTTGCACAGTATCACCTATAGCGACCAAAATAAGAGCGCTCAAATGAGCGCCCAACGCCCCAGCTGGGGCGATCTCAACCGGAACCAACACAACACCTTCTTGCGCCCGCTCAAACGCCTTTGCCAAAATTAGCTCGGCAGTGTTATCCGCATCTTGCAATACAAAGGGCACTGGATCAGTAACTGTAAACAGTTGCTGCAACCCATTAACTACATCCAGCCTGGAAAGCACACAATCACCCTTATTTTGCATCAAATATGCACGAGCAAGCATATGAAGCTCTCTCTCCACCTCAGCTAAAATCGCCCTTTTGCTTGTTAGTTCGATCTCAAGCGTTCCAATTGGCAAGGATGCATCTTTATGCTCCTCTTCTACAGAAACTTCCTGTAAAGCAGGGCCAGTTTGCTGATCTACAGCCAACATTGCTTTACCTGGTGCAGCTGATAATCCTGACAACCCACTCTTAGTTAAGTTCTTGTACGCATCAATACGTTGCTCACAGACTCGAATCTCGTCCAAAATTTCAGCACGCCGCGCCTTCAATTGTTTCTCACGCTCAGCATCTGTACGTAATATGTAACGAGCAATATTAGCATCACTTAATATCGTTTGTTGGTCGCCTTCATCATCACCATCAGTAATAGCCAGCGTATTTTCTTCACGTTCACGTGATGCATTATCACGAAACAGGCCATCACGCCACGGTGCAGGTAACACCACTCTACTACTAATATGCCCATCAGAAAATGAACGCCTTAACCCCGCTAATTCGGATAAAATATCTTTTGATGTCTCTTCTATCTCGGAATTTAACTGACCAGCGCTATTCTCACCCATAGCTTGATCATCCAGATCAAGGCCTGGCACCTCATCTTCGGCGTTTTCGCCCTCATCATTAACTAACGCATCTGCAGGCGGCGTCTGTGGCTCCACACCTGCACCATTATTCACTTCAGCTAAATCGTTTTCGAGCGGGGAATTATTGTCCGCAGGTGTTACTCCTACTTCTGCAGCACCTTCTCTACCCTCATGAAGAACTGGAGCTGAATCAGGTACATCACCTCGAGTTTCGCCCTCATCATTAACTAACACACCTGCAGGCGCTGTCTGTGGCCCTACACCTGCACCATCATCCACTTCAGCCAAATCGTTTTCGAGCGGGAGATTATTGTCCGCAGGTGTTACTAATACCTCTGCAACACCCTCTCTGTCCTCATGAAGAGCTGAATCAAGCGCCTCATCTCCAGTGTTTTCGCCCCCCTCAGCACCTACAGGCGGTGTCTGCGTTTCTACGCCTGCACCATCATCCATCCCAGCTAAATCGTTTTCAGGCGTGAGATTGTTGTCATCAGGTGTTGTTACTACTTCTGCAGGTGGTGTCGGTGGCTCTACGCCTGCACCATCATCTCCTCCCCCGGGTAATGGTGAAAACGAATCAGCCCCCAACTCATCAACGCCCCCTTGTTCGCCGCCTGCCACTCTCTCCGGGGCGACCAGAATATGATTCACTACATATTGATTGTTTTTTTGAGTTAGATAATAACTAAAGAATGCTTGTCCGATACCAGTACTGGCCATAAGCACAAAATTAGCCCACGGCGCAGCACTGGACACCGTTTCGTCATTTATATATGAACAACCAAACAGGCTGTATGACAGAGCAGCAAGGATAAAGCGTACTACAAGAAATGACATAGCGTTCACATGTAGCTCAATTACTTCTTGGTCCATTTTTTTCGACTCAGTTTCTCCACCCACAAACCGTCCGCAATTCTTCGTGTCCCTATGTTGCAAGGCGAAAGCAGAAACCGAAGTCATGGTATGCAACAGATAATAGAGATCTTGAAGAAACGCCGTTGAATAAATGCTAGCATTTGCCGCATAATGACTAATCTCATTTGCAACAACACTACTCGGAACCATCCCATATAAACCCCCACCAGCTATATTTTTGAGAAAATGGGTTAAGTTCGCCAGAGATTCATACTCGGGTGATTCAACGAGAGGCAGTAATAATTGACTATGGCAAAAACAGTCAATCAACAAATGGACAACCAGTTTCTGCTGGACACGAATTTTCTGCACAGCGCGATCAACGTGCTGAACCAGCCTTCCATCGCGAATCTCATGTACAACAAAGCGAACTCCGCGGATTGCTTTTACCAAGTACCCACGCCAATCGCTGCGCGCCAGAAAGACTCTACCGTTACCATCTTGATTCTGCACTATCTCTCCTTATGAGTCTGACCAACATTGAGGATAAAGAATTTAGTGTAGCACATGAAAATTCATTTGCTGAGAAACCGCAAAGGGCATTATTACAAGATATACAAGACACAACATGGGGCTGTTGCAAACCGAATTTAGGTGAG
>JAGLTR010000093.1 GCA_023135155.1 Gammaproteobacteria bacterium | reverse complement strand
CAGTAATGCGAGAAAAATTGGCGAAAAACGCGCAGTTTATATTGATAAATGAGCATCCCGGATCAAGTCCGGGACATGCTTTGAGGCGGTTTTTCTCGTATTAATGCCGCATAAATTCGGTTTGCAACAGTCCCATCTTGGGGATGCGAGATTGATAGCCGTGTTGATTTTGATGCTGAGCTTGATCGCGTTATTACTAAGAAGCGAGTTAGTCCTTTTTATCGCACGACACTAGAACAAGAGTTGAGACAGCTGGATGTTAACGCTATCGCTATTGCAGGTGTTGCTACCAATAATGCGCCCGATCTTTTTGCGCGTGAGGCTTGGGATAGAGATTTTAAGCCGACGATAATTACTGATGCTTGTGGGGCTGCTAGCGATGAGCTACATGATGCTACGCTGGCTTCTCTGCCACCGGTAATTCTAAAGCAGACTACGCAGAAATTTTTGGGCTGTTTATGATGGGCTATATTTTTTGTTCGTAGAGACGTCCAACCTGGGCGTCTTTTTCAAATTCAGGAGACGCCCAGGTTGGGCGTCTCTACGCTAGATATTTTAATTGAGACGCATTGCTATGCGTCTCTACGGGCACCTACGCACTCTTGTTGTTTATCGTTGACCGATTAACGTTTTGCGATAATTATATGTTTTTGATTATCCCTAGGAAGTCGTCAGCCTTTAAGCTAGCACCGCCTACTAAAGCACCATCGATGTTTGGTTGGGACATTAGCTCTTTGCTGTTTGCTGGTTTAACGCTACCGCCATATAGGATTCTTACTTTATCTGCAGCTTCCTGACCGAAATCACTGGCGACGATATTTCTGATCAATTGATGCACTTCCTCTGCCTGTTCTGGTGAAGCTGTTTTACCGGTGCCAATTGCCCAAACTGGCTCGTAGGCTATTACTAGTTCAGCGATCTCTTCAGATGTAAGCCCAGCTAAACCACCAGACAACTGAGTGTTTACAACTTTCTCAACTTGTTCAGCTTCACGCTCTTCTAGAGTTTCACCGACACAAACGATTGGAATCAGGTTATGTTTTAAGGCCGCCTTCACTCTCTTATTTACCATCTCATCAGTCTCACCAAAATATTGGCGACGTTCTGAGTGACCGATAATTGCATAATCCGCACCGACATCTTTTAAGAGTGGCGCAGATATTGTAGCGGTGAATGCACCAGAATCTTCCCAAAATACATCTTGGCCAGAAACAGCAATCGCTGAATCTTTTAGAAAATCTGCAACTTTACTGATGGCAGTATATGTTGGTGCCACTACAACTTCGACGCCACTAACATCGGTTAAGCCATAATGAATACCTTTTACTAACTCGAGAGACTCGGAAATTGTATTATTTAACTTCCAATTACCTGCAATTATTGGGGTGCGCATATTTTTCTCCTAAATTATTTTCTGATAAGCTCCAACACTTCCTGTGTAATGAGATCAGTCATCTCATCATAAGAAGCATCACGATTTGAATTATTAATATTATTGGTTATGCCGCGCGCTTGCGGACCTAAACCACCAGCTCTTCTCTTTTCTAATAACGCATTAATTTCATCTGCACGCAGTTGGCGCGGCTGCCCCATCTGTTCAGCATAAAATTGAATCTTCGCTAAATGTTCAACTAATTCGACTCGCAAATATGCCTGTTCAACATTGTCTCCAATTGCTAACACGCCATTGCCTTGCAACATAAATACGTCGACCTGCATTAATGCATCAGTAATAATTTGCGTATTTTCTGGTGCGCCTGGCATAACAAAATCTGCGACGGGGATATTATCACCAATCGATACTATTGCTTCTGGCAAATTTGGGATTAGATTTGCGCCTATCAAACCACGTGCTGTCGCAAAAGGCGGATGTGCATGTACAACTGCTTTCGCATCTGGACGCGCATTATACGCCGCGTAATGTAATTTAATTTCCGAAAAAGATTTGCCATGACCGGCGAGCTTATTACCCTGCATATCAAGCGTAATAATTATATCCTCGACAACACTGCCTTTGCTAACAGCAGTTGGCGTCGCCAACAAAACATCATCTAATTTGGCGCTAATATTCCCATCGTGATTAGCGCCATAACCTTTGGCATCTAATTTCTGCGAATATTTTACGATCTCGCTCGTGAGGAATGTTTTGCGGTCACCCATAATTAACTAAACTGTGTTCCGGTTTTTGTGGCTTGCATCTGATTTAATTGCTCAAGAATTTGCTCAACGGCCTCAGCAGCTGAATCAATTTCTGATTCTGAACCACTCATCACCAAACGACCAGACGCACCAAAAGGCTTAATACTAATTAATTTCACATCAGCAGCCTTTAACGCTTCGTTACAAGCAACAGCTAAATATGCCGCCGGAGTGGTCTCCATAATTAAAACTGACTCACCAGCTAAAACCATATTACCGCGCGCAGTGCCTGTGAACATAATGGCGTGATCTTGTTCAACACTGCGAATAATTTTATTGGTTAATATTTTTACTTCAGCGCGCTCATTTTCATCAAGACCGGTCTCTCTTAAAACAGCTTTACCTGCCTCAATTACTTCACCCTGATCTCTGTGCTGAACCTGCATTAAACCAAACTGTCTCTCGGTAACTACAGAACCTAAACGAACACCTGTTGCCTTCAAAGCCATATCAATCATGCGATGAATTTCCATTGCTGGTGCAATTTCAATCATCAATGCAGCATCATATTCTGCTGGATCATAAACTTTATTATCTTTAGCAATAAACTGTGCTAATTGTGGTTGCAGACTATCAATAAATGTTAATGTTCTTAATTCAAATTTTGGCTCAGCCATTATATTCTCCTCGTTTGGAAATCGAAATTAATAAGTTCCAGTTTTTGCTTTCTTACCAGTAACAATCGCGACGCTAGCAGAAGCACCAATACGATTGGCCCCCGCTTGCACCATAGCTTCAGCATCGTCTGTCGTGCGAATACCACCAGAGGCTTTCACCTCCATATCACAACCAACAACACGGCGCATCAATGCAACATCTTCAACTGTTGCCCCACCTTTACCAAAACCGGTGGAGGTCTTTACGAAGGCTGCACCTGCTGTTTTTGATAATACACAAGCTGCAACTTTCTCGTCATAATTTAAATTAGAAGCCTCGATAATCACTTTTACCTTATGAGGTTTTGATACCTCAACAACGGCAAGAATATCGTCATAAACTAATTTATACTCTTTTGACTTTAGCGCACCAATATTAATCACCATATCAATTTCTTCAGCGCCATCTTTAATCGCCTGACGTGACTCAAAAGTCTTGGATTGCGGCGAAGCTGCGCCTAAAGGAAAACCCACAACTGCAATTGGCTTTACACCACTGCCACGTAACATTCTTGCAACTAAAGGAATATTGCTGGCGTTTACGCAAACTGTCGCGAAATGATACTGCTTTGCTTCCTCACAAACTTTAATCAAATCTTCGCGTGTTGTTTCAGGCGATAACATCGTATGGTCAATCATACTTGCCAATTTCGCATCAACTGCGCCTGTAACGCCGGAGTTTGCACCAATACGCGCGGCACCAAAATTAACTATCTTATTTACCACATCAGGTTTCTTAACAACACACAGGCCACAATTCACACAAGCATCATCGCACTGCGTACAATCAACTTTAATATCAGCAGTTTTGGTATTAACGCCCATATGCTGTAATTTTTCTGAAACCTTTTTAGTAATTATCTCTACTAAATTATCTATATTATCTGTCATGTTTTTTCTCCACACTTACTTTATCGACAATCCCTACGATCACTGAATGAAAAGGATCGTCCTTCGTGCCTAATAATTCGCGCGCGGTATTACCCTCACGCTCAACTAAAACAACATCGCCAGGAGCTGCTTGCGCTGTATCACAAGCCAAAAACGAAGCCCCTATATCTTTACCATGCTCGTCAACCGGCTGCGTAATAAGTAGACGATGCCCTTTGAAACAAGGATATTTCACATCCGCTACTACATTACCTTTGACTCTACATAAAATCATTTTCTACTCACTAAGTTAGTTTTCAAATATTTCGTCTCTGTCTTTTATACCTTGGTCATCGACATTCACATCATCGACTATCCCAGTAATTGCTGCATCCACTGGCACAAAAGTTTCAGGCAGCGCCAATGACGCTTCACGCGCCGCTGTCCAATGCACTAATTCTCCTTGCCCCGCCTCTACAACATCAATTGCCGCAATTGGTCCGCCTGTTGGCTCTAACTTATCAGTCAGTGGCTGCAGCATTAATATTTTTGCTCCCTCTAGTCCAGGAGTTTTTATTGTCGCGACAACTGTACCAATAACTCTACCTAATTGCATAATCAGTTCTCTTTATTAATTTACATTCCCGCCCAATAAACACCTTTGGCGATTAAATCAGGATGTGGGGATGGAATAATTTCACAACCAGCCAATAAACCTTCATCAGTGACATGTTCTTTTGCGGTTTCAAGCGCCGCCTCTACATCAGGCAACTCGCCTGTTATAACGAAATAAGCCTTGCCACCCAAACCATTTGCCAAACGAATTTCCACCATAAAAACTGGCGCCATTTTCGCAGCTTTATCTGCCGCAACAATACAAGAAGCAACTGAGAATGATTCAATAATTCCAACCGCACCAAATTTCTCTACTTCGATTGTGCCAGTGACAGCAGGAATAATATCTGTATGCACATTTGGTAAAAATAGGCTATTGATGACCATGTCTCCACCTACTTCTAATCCAGCATTCAACGACTCTTCGACATCAGCCACGTCGCCTGTAAAAATAACCAGGTATTTTCCAGGACAAATAGGGTTTGTTGCCAATATTTCTATCGGCGCTTTTTTCGCAATTGCATCAGTTGCGATAATACCGCGCGCTACCGACTTGAACTCTATTAATGCCAATGCTGGTTTATTCATAATTAATAACCACTTTTTTATTTATAACAATCTACCCTTGGATCTCTATATAATCCTCGGAAATCTCTGTGACCTTGCCGCCTATGGAAGCGTGATAACAGGTGCCTAATTTATCCTGTGGCGACTGGGCAATAAGATCACACATTCTTACTTGCTGCCATAATGCTACACTCGGCAAAGCCGGCGCACCTGCATGACGACGCAATGGAATTCTTACTTTTTTTACCTCTTGTCGACCAACATAGTTTAATTTCACATCATATTTTGCAATATCGATTTTCTTCATTACAGTTGGAATAGAAACTTTACGGTTTTCAAATTGCGAATTAACCTCGCTTACTTTGCGATTATGAGGATTTTTCACGCCTTTCTTCATCAGCTCCTGACGATAGGCGGCAAATATCTTGCGCGGTGAAAGCATCATAAAATCACAAGCTATTAATTCGCACACTCCACACTGACTACATAAATACGCAGAAGTAATATGTTTCGTTGGATCGGCTTGGTTATAATCAATTGTTCGCATAGTACGATGCGGAAATAGCTCATGACCAATTAAATTACGTGGACACAAATCAGAACAACGGAAACATTGACAACATGCAGACTTAGATTGTTTAACCATCTGCGGTAAAGGCTTTGATGCCATACGCACTACAAAATGATCTTTTGGAAAAGCTAACAAACCGCTGGTTGTTTTTGCAACTCCAGCGTTAAGATCATCAACAATTTGCCCCATCATTGGGCCACCATCAATTAATACTGCCTCTGGATCTTTTAAGCCTCCAGCTATATTAATTAATTCAGCATAAGTTGTTCCAACCGGAACAGTTACAACTTTTGGCTCTTTAAATTCACCAGCTAAAGTAATTGTGCGCTCAATAACCGGCTTACCACTAACGGCTTCGGCGACTTGCATTAAAGTAATAACATTATTAACAACAACACCAACATGCAACGGAATCCCACCTTCGGGAATTACTTTGCCAGTAACTTCATAAACTAATAAGAATTCATCACCTGCCGGATAGTAATTTTCTAGCAAGTGTAATTTGATGGATCCATCTTCGGGTAATACTTTATTTAAAGCGGCCACAGCATCATGGTAATGTTCTTTAATACCGATCACACCCTGCTTGGCGCCAGTTGCCTGCATAGCTAATTGCACACCTGCTACCAACTGCCCAGCATTTGTAACCATCATAGTTCGATCACTTGCCAACAATGGCTCACACTCTGAACCGTTCGCAATGATCATCTCGACTTCGGCCTGCAGCTTTACATAAGTTGGAAAACCACCACCGCCAGCACCGACAATCCCGGCACGCCGCACTACTTTAACAATCTGTTCTGGTGTTCTTTCTATCATACAATTCTAAAATGTCCGCTCACCACACAACGCCTAGTGCGGGTAAAATGACGAGCTGTTGTTACACCTTCACCTGTCGGCGAGGCGATAGTAAATGAGGCTGGTCCCTCACCACCTAATCCTAAACCAGCTAAAGCCGGACCGTTTTTAACAAAAATAGAAGTATTCATTTTCACTGCCATCTTGTGCAGATGATCAATATTACGAGAATGAATTACAGAGGTATGAAAACAACCGCCCTCTAATTTATATGCAACCTCAATTGCCTCATCAATATCGTTCACCACAATAAATGGCAACACTGGCAACAATAACTCAACAGTTGCAAATGGATGATCCGCACTAATCTCAGCAAATGCTAAACGTTTACTAGCATCAACATCTAAATTAATCTCGCGTAAGATAAGCTGAATATCTTTACCAACCCATTTTTTATTTGGATGATCACCATCAACAATTATTTCCGTGAGACGCCTTGCCTGATAGTTACTCAACTCGACAGCGCCATGCTTAATTAAAGCGCTCTTTAATTCTTTTGCCGCAGCCTTGGTCACAATAATATTTTTCTCGATTACACAGATAATATTGTTATCGGTACTCGCACTCATCACGATATCGCGCGCAGCTTTATCGATGTCAGCAGTTTCATCAACTACAACTGGCGGATTACCTGGACCTGCAGCAATTACTTTTTTACCGGATTTCATCGCTACACCCACAACAGCAGGGCCACCTGTCACTACTAATAAAGCAATTTTCGGATGCTTCATTAATATTTGTGCTGACTGAATTGTTGGAGTGACAACAGTGGTCACTAGATTCGGTGGACCACCTGCTGAAATAATTGCCTGGTTTAATAAATCAACGGTAAAAACTGAAGTCTTTTTCGCACTTGGATGTGGATTAAAGGTAACAGCATTACCGCCTGCGATCATGCCAATAGCATTACTAATAATGGTTTCGGATGGATTCGTGCAGGGAGTAATTGAGCCGATAACGCCAAATGGCGCTTGCTCAAAAATAGTTAAGCCATTATCCCCGCTACAAGCAACAGGCTCTAAATCTTCAACACCCGGAGTCTTAACGATTGCGACTTCATTTTTCTTCAGCTTATCGTCATAACGTCCCAGCCCAGTCTCTTCAATCGCCATGCTTGCAAAATTATTTAGATTTTCTAAGCACAACGCACGAATGGCTGCGATAATTTTATGGCGAGTTGCCACCGAAATACGTTTATAGTCGAGATATGCTTGTTCAGCTGCACTAATCGCGCTTTCGATATTATTGAAACAACCGCGAGCCAAATGAACTGCATTATCAGTCATAGTGGGTTGCGTTTTTACGGTCGCAGGCACAGCCTTTGCTTCCGACTTTGTTTCAGGTGTAGCTAACGAGCTTACCACTCGATCAACAAGTGCATTTATCTGTTGTTCGCTAATGGCCATAACCTACTCCGTCTTATTTTACGTAACGACTTATACCATCAATTTCTAACTCATCGACAATAGCCATAACTACCGTATCAACCGGTTTGTCTTTGGTGATATCTGTTTGACGCGCCGAACTACCCGAAGCGACCAAAACAATTTCGCCGACACCAGCACCAACAGAATCAACAGCTACAACAAGCGATCCCGTGGGCTTACCATCGCTATCAACATGTTTAACAATAAGGAATCGAAGCCCTTCGAGCTTCTCATCTTTTTGGGTGGAAACCACTGTTCCCACAATTTTGCCGAGTTGCATATGACACTCCTAAGAACAAAGGAGGCTGCTAAACAGCAACCTCATCTACCCTATATATATTAAGCTAATTTTTTCTTAGCGCCCATACGGCCTAATGGCAAAGCAGAATCAATATTATCGTGTGGTCTTGGGATAACGTGTACAGATACAAGCTCACCAACTTTTTGGGCAGCTCTAGCACCAGCTTCCGTTGCAGCTTTAACCGCAGCAACATCACCACGAACAATAGCAGTAGCAAAACCACCACCAATTTTCTCATAGCCGACTAGCTCAACACGTGCAGCTTTAACCATAGCATCAGAAGCTTCAACCATACCGATAAAGCCTCTAGTTTCAATCATACCTAGTGCGTCAGACATTATTATTCTCCTCGTTGGATTCAATATAAAGGGGATGTTGCAAACCGAATTTATGCGGCATTAACGCGAGAAAAATCGTCTCAAAATGCTCATTTATCAATATAAACTGCGCGTTTCTCGCCAATTGTTCTCCCATTACTGCTCGCCTAAATTCGGTTTGCAACAACCCCTAAAAGGAATTTGTTTAAAAGCTTGTGAATAATATGCGGAGCGTAAATAAAATGCAAGCAAAGTTACGCAAACGACTCATTGTTATCGTTTTTTATTAAGTTATTCTTGTGACTTGTTAACATGTTCATCAATATACCGCCCCATGACTTCAGCGATCAAGGGCTCACTGAAGTAATATCCTTGTATAATTACCTCACCATGCTGACGGAAAAACTCTAGCTGCTCTTCGGTCTCCACACCCTCGACAACAACCTCTAAACCCAAACCTTGCGCAAGATTTAATGTCGATTCCACAATCACTGCATCATTATGATTGGTTGCAACGTTGATAATGAACGAACGATCAATCTTAACTGCACTAATTGGCAAACGCTTGAGATAACTGATCGATGCATAACCGGTGCCAAAGTCATCAACCACCACCTGGAAGCCTTTGGCGGTTAGCTGCAATAAGATTTTATCGGCCAAATCTAAATTCGAGATCACTGCTGTCTCTGTGATCTCCAGATGAAGGCCGTCAGGTGAGACATCAGCCTCTTCAACAATACCTATCACCCTCTCAATAAAGCCATGCTGTATTAGCTGTCTTGGCGACAGGTTAATCGACATGGTGATATCAGTCTTATCACCAAACCATAACTTATATTGCTTACATGCTGTCGCTAAAATCCATTCACTAACTTGGCCTATCAGACCGGTCTTCTCGACTAACGGCACAAACTTAGCCGGCGAAACAACACCAAGCTTCGGATGGCGCCAACGCAACAACACTTCCATGCCCACTAACTTTTTAGTCACTGCATGTACCTGTGGTTGATACATCAAGAAAAACTCATCGCGCTCCAATGCAAAAGCTAGGGCGTTTTCCATATAGGCATCTTGCAAACGATCTTTGATTAATTGCTCGGTGAAAAATTGGCAATTATTGCGCCCCTGATCTTTTGCAGCATACACAGCAATTTCCGCGTGCTTGATTATAGTAAGAGCTGTTTCACCATCTTTAGGAAAACGCGCCACTCCCATGCTGGTGGTAAGTCGCACTTCGTTCTCATCAAAGTTATATGAGGCTCCAATAGTCATTTGTAAGCGTCGAACAATCTCATCAACATCCAAGCTCACTAATTTCGTTAGCACAATTGCAAAAGCGTCACCACCGATACGGGCGATATAATCACTCTCGCGCAAACAAGAATACAAACGCCGCGCAATAACCTGTAACAAACGATCCCCTATCTCATGCCCAAAATTATCATTGATAGTTTTGAAATGGTCGATATCCAAATAAATTAAAGCAAAGTAACTGTTATTCTCTTTTGCTTTGGCAATATTCTCTTTTAGAAAGGCAAAAAAACTCGTTCTATTTGGCAGATCAGTTAGCGTATCGTGTCTAGCTAAATGAGTCATGCGCTCTGAACTCTTTTTTTGCGCTTTTGAAAAAAAACTTAACAATAAAAACACAATCAGAAAAATAACAAAAACAGCGATCAAAGCAAAGAAGAGAAGACTGCGCAACGATAATGTAAATGTTGCATGATGTTCCATTTCGAAAGAGAACAGTCCTGCCGCGATAACCGACACGACAAGAAAAACAATACTTAATATTAGCTTTGCTTTCATTTGGTCTCATCCAGTTTTGGTCGTCCAACAAAATAACCCTGCGCATAATTAATGCCAATTTTCTTTATCACATCCAGGCAATTTTTTGTCTCAATAAATTTACAGATTGTATGCTTACCATAAACCGCGACAATATTCTGAATAGCCTGCATAATCACTTGGTCAGATTTTTCTTTTGCTAAATTACGCGCAAACCTACCTTCTATTTTCACGTAATCTACCGGCATAGTTTTTAAATACGTAAAAGCACTCATACCAGCACCAAAATCATCAAGGGCAGTTTTGCAACCTAGCTTCTGCAATCTGCGAAACAAAGTTTCCGTAGCCCTTAAATCAGCCATCGCCACGGCTTCACGCACCTCAAATATAAGCAATTCCGGATCAAGACTAAACTCTTTAATTTTTGTGCGAATTAAATCGTAAAGTGGCGCATAAAAAAGCGTCTGTTGGGATAGATGAATAAAATGACGAAATGCTTCACCTTGCTGCCGCTGCACAACAATATTTGCAATAACTTTATCTATCACCCACTCATCAATTGCAACCGCTAGATCAAAACGCTCAGCTATGGGCAGAAAAACACTTGGCGCAATTAAACCGTCAGCATCTTTTAAACAAGCACGCGCCTCATAAAAAGCCAGGCTATTTGACTCCACAGCAAGAATTGGCTGTCTGGTTAATACAAATCCATCATTTTCTAGCGCATTTTGTAGCTTCTGCAACCAACCTACATCTCGCTGCTGCGAACTATACTTTTCGTCCTGTTCTTTAAACAAATGCA
>JAGLTR010000092.1 GCA_023135155.1 Gammaproteobacteria bacterium | reverse complement strand
TGTATCTGGGTAGTTTGCAAAGATTATTTGTATGTTTCCTAGCCCAAAAATCTTCGCTAAACTCTTTACGTCGAGTTCATTGCAGAAACGATCGAATTGTTTGACAGTTAGTTGATTTCGTAATTCTTTTATTATTTTGTTGAGGCGCTCCTGATTGCCCCTGGTGTTCATTCCTGGTCTCGCGGCAATATACGCTTTTAATATGTCAGTTATGTATGTGTATTTACCTGTATTAATAAAATTAATAATAATATTTGTTGGGAGTTTGTTACCAATTGTGCCTACTCTTCCAATAAATGCCGTTACGCTGGCTTTGTTGGTTTTATCTTTCATTAGGGTATTAGTATGGATATTGGGAAAGCTTAGCAGCGGGGCCATGAAAGTGGCGTTGTTTATTGCCCGGAAAATATAGGTTAGGTAGTGACGAAGCTTGTCGCCTTCAGTTCGGACGTCATTTTGTTGGCCCAGAAGCGGGAATAGTTGTTGTAGTATTGTAAACGTATCAAGTTCTGTTTCAGGGCTGGTGATTAATTGTGCAATAGCGAAGTATTTATTGGCGGAAGGTAAAAATCCTTTGCGTTGCAATAAATGCTGTAATAGATCTTGTGAGCCCAACGTTCTAAATCGACCTTGTGTGGGTCTGGCGTCTTTTAACATCCTCATGTCTAAGGCTGTGCCTAAATAGCTTATAAGCTGTAATGTTTCGGGATTATTTTTATAGATGTTCTTGGAAAGTTCTTTTAAGTCGTTGTCATAGTGTTTTGGATCAGTTTGTCTTTTGGTAGCCAAATCTTCGGCTGTGGTATCGAGCAGCTGTTTTGTTTGTTCGGTTATTTGTTGTTTGTGACTTTCCGTTAAGGTCTTGCTGCGTTTTACCGTAGTTGTGACTACTTGTCCGCATAAAATATTTTTGCAGACATAATTGTTAATAGTTTTAGCGAGGGCATTTTTTGCCGGTGGATCTTGAATGGTTGGGATCGCCATTAAACAAGCTGCTATCTTTGTTGGTTCGGTCTCAAATAAATTCTCTAATGCGGCAAGGCCTTGATGCTCATGGTTGCGTCGTATTGCATTTTCTTCCATGATTTCTTCATCGGAATCTATAGCGCTGCTGGTCGTGCTAAAGTCGATTTGGTCGCTCATATATAAACCGAATAGACATATGCCGATTCCTTGCAGTGTCTTTTCAGTTGGCTGTTTAGTTCTGGTTGCTGACAGTAGTTTAGTTAGTTGTGCTATTGGATCTAATTGAGCAAGAACAGGTGGCGCGGGCGGCGTTATTTCTGGTAAGGCGGTATATGCTAGTGACTGTGCCGCTTGCGGTGCTTTGACTCTTCTTAGTCGTGAGAAAAATTTGTTAATTAATTTTGTTGTTTTAGTTGTTGCTTTGCCAATCAACGTTGTGGGTTTAAAGAGAATACGTGCGGTTTTTAGATCATGTTTGGCCAAGGATTTGGCGATTATTGTCTCAAGCCCTAAAAAGATAGGTGAGACTAACAGGCTGATGCTAGCGCCGACAGCAGCGCTTATAACAAATGCAGGCCAGGTGTAGGGGACAAATCCAAAAATCGTGCCGCACAGTGTGCAGAATGTGGTGATGCTTGGGCCAATTACAAATAGATGCGCAAGAGTAACTTTGGTTTTTAGTTTTGTTATTGGTTGTTCGGGTGTGTTCTCTGCAAGGAGAGGTTGTCTCTCATCGGGTTTAGCTCCGGTGTCTACAGTTGATGATGCAGAATCATTGGAGCCTAGGACGGATTGTCCGTCTTCACTCTCACCGAGTAGAGGCGCATTTATTGATACTTCACCTCTATCATCCGAACCTATTTTTTTGCGTTTTTTTGACATCTGTTTTTTTGCTGTGGTTGCGATACTGTTATTAGTTATTGTTCTGTTAGTTTTATTAGAGATCTTTCTATTAACTGTTTGGAGATGGTTTCACTGCTGTCCTGATTGCTTGGTTCTCTGAGGAAGGGGTGAGTGGGGAAAGGAGTAAGTCTAATTTTTCTTCAGTTGATAGCGATTCACCTGATTGTGATCCATCTGTTTTTTTTGGGGAAAAGAATGCATTTAATGATGTTTCAGATAATGTTGGTTCATCCGGTAGAGATGCGCCATCATCTGGCTCGGGGTCGAGGAGAGGGGCTTCTCCACTCTGAATTGATGTAGTTTGAGAAACGTCATTTCTTCTGGAGCTCATTGCCTCATGCAGTGATGATTTGTCAGGGCCTTCTGGTAGTAAAAGCTGCCTCTCTCCATCTTCTGGAGTTGCTTTTATTAAGCAGTTTTTTATTGCTGCCGTTGTGCTTGCTACTCCGTGGGCAACAGCGTGGGCGGATTTATTTGTTGCTTTGATAGTTAACTCAGCGCCTTTTTTTGCTGCTGTTGCAGGTAGGGTAACTGGGGTTAGCATTTTGTTTACTGCTAGCGGGTGAAACCTTGCGGCGTATCCGGAAATAAGAGTAACAGGTACAGCGATGCAGGCACCAACAACAGCCATGATAGCGGTGCCAATTGGCACTGCCGCAGCGGTATAGCCGCCGGTAATTAACATCATGGCACCGAGTGCGCCAACGGCAAAGCCTGATGTTATTGCTACGCCAATGGGTGAAGTAATTAGCGCGAGTTTAGCAGGATGAGTGTAACCCATGCCGACAATTTTGATTTTACCATTATTATGCTTTTTGATTTTCTCAATTTTTTTCATATCTTTTTGTGCAATTTTAAGATGCTGAAAATCGCTTTTGATCTCTTTTAATGCGGCTTTTCTAGTTGGTTTATCAGAGTGTTTTCTTGCTGTTTTTTTATTCTGTTTTAGTTTCTCGATTTCGTCATTTATTGCGGCCGATTCATTATGAAGAGGTGCAAGTGTAAACGGAAAGGCTGCTGTGGCGGTTTCATTTTGTGCGGGTTTAAACCCCTTAGTTACATATTCATCTTTATCAAACCGTAGTTCTTCTAGGCTTTTTTTGTTGCCTGAGCGGGCGTAGAAAATGGTAATTTGCTTCTTGGAAATTTTGACATCACCCAGATCTTCAGTTTTTACTGCATTGTCTGGATGATGTGTAATAAGCCTGGCTTTCTTATTGGTAAGATCGAGTTCATACCAGACGGTTTGAACGTCTATAATTTGTGGTTGTGGAGGACGACCATCTTTTGTGGTGGCTGAGGATGTATCCGAGCCATTGTCGGCGACGGAGATTTCGTGGCTAGATCCTTTTCGGAATGACGATGTAGAGCTAGGTGGCGTAGGTTCTAAAGCTGGTTCTGGAGCTGATTCCGCATGTTTTGATGAGTGTTTGCTTGACGTTTCTGAAGCCTCGGGTGCGGGGTCTTTATCTGGGTTCGGTTCTGTTGCTCTTCTTGTAGGTGGGTCTTGTAGTTTAGGTTGGTCGTCTTCCGGTGATTCCTGCATACGTTTTGGTAGGTCGCTTCTGCCTTTTGCTAGTGCTTTTTCTATTTCTTTGAGGCGGTTGTCAAAGAATATGATTTCTATATTTTCTTGTGTTGGTTGATCTGTGAGTTGAAGTTTAAGGCCGTGATCTTTTAGAAATTGGATGTCCTCTAGTTTTGTTAAGTACGTATTTATTACCTGGGCGTATTGTTGAAACTTAAAATTGTTTTCTCCATTTAATGCTGCAGTTAACTCAATGTTTTGAATTTTCGGTTTACCCAAGACGAGACTGGTTAGGTCCATTGTATGTCGACTTGGCATAACATGTTGTTCTTTTTTTCTGTTCGCCTGTTCTTCTATAAAAATAGGACTGATGTCATCGCAAACGGTATTTAGTCGTTCTGCAAGGATGATTAACTTATCTTTTATATTTTTTTCCATCATAGTTTCCTCGTATAGTAACTACGATCCGTCGCTTCGGTTTTGGGATGTCCTTATGGGGTTATAAATCGCTTGGATTTATTTCAGAAATTATTTGTCACGGTTTTTTTATTGGGTGTACAAAATATAGTGTAATTTACTGAGATGTTGCTTATGTGGTAATTGTCGCCAATAGCAGGAGTGCACTGCCAGGCGTTATTGCCTTGTGGGCTACAGGTGCCGCCTACTGAGACATGTTTATGGTCGCCCCCATTGGCGCTTGTTTTAAATTCGCATATCCCCGCAATCATTTGTCCGGTGTAGTTGGCTGGACAACTAAAATTTACCGGTAGTGAAGAGTTGAAGGAGTATTGACCGGCGGTGACAAAAATCGAGTAGCCTGGGGTTTGGTTGCCTATCGGTACGGTGACTTCAGCAAGTACAGTGGTTTTATTCGCTTGAGCGTTTGGTAGTAGAGCTGCGACGCGTATGGCTATTCTATTGTTAGGTGCGGCGTCTGTTACTGTGAAAATATGTGTATTACGTTGTGTGCCGCTAATTTTGCCGCCCCATGGGTCTTGCGTGGCGTTTATTGGCAGGTATTGGCTGAAGGTTGGTGTTTTAGTGCTAGGCCAGCAGTTGTTATCGCCATAATAGGCGAGCGCAGCTTGAAGGTACTGTTGCATTTGGATGGCAACTTTCTGTAGCTTGGTATTTTCAGCGCGGTGTTGGTAGTAAGACACGCCGAGCGAGGCCATGACGCCGATTATGGCGATCACAAAGATCAGTTCTATGAGTGAGAAGCCTAGTTGTTTTGCTTTGTTCATATAGCCCATCCCGTTGTTTGGCGGAATTATAATGTTAAATCGCTCATAAATATACCGTAAATGTTACGGCTAGTGTGCTTAGCTTAGCACATGATTTGGGGTTTGCTAGGGGTGGGTTGGCTTTCTCTCTGTTGCTTAAGGCCGTTCGTCTTTTGTTTCCGTGTAAAATTACCGCGCATAGGGTAGATTTACATTGTAATTGCACCCTTCAAAAGGTAGAATTGCACGTATGATAGCTCAACGCACTAATGCTGATGTTCTTTATCGCTCCTTTGCGGGATCGATGGTTACTGCTCTTTTGGGGCCGCGACGGGTTGGTAAGACTACTTTGTGTCGTGCATATTTAGAGCAGTCTCCAGATATTCTATGGGTTGTGTTTAATTTGGATCTTTTGGATGAGCAGGAGTTGGTGCGCGCAAATCGTTTGCAAGAAGCTATTGAGCAGAGAGCTCTACAAAGAATTGGTGGGGCGCGCAAGATTTGGGTTTTTATTGATGAGGCGCAGAAGTCATCGGAGTTGTTTGAGCAGATTAAGGTTCTTTATGATCTATATAAAGGACGCGATGTTATAAAATTTATTTTAACGGGCTCGGCGTTATTGAGTTTACATAAGTTAAGCGCAGAAAGCTTGGCAGGGCGAGTAGAGTTATTTCGGTTGCGTGCATTTAGTATTCGTGAGTCTTGTGCATTTGTTAATAAAGTTGATTTGCCAAATCTATCTATCTTTGATGCGGTTTTTGCACATGAGAATTTATTGGATCGACTGCCGGCAATTATTGGTGAATGCAGTCCGTTTAAAGCAGTTTTATCCGAAGCATTACGGCATGAGTTGGTTTGGGGTGGATTGCCTGAAATATTAGATTGTGATGATGCGGCGCGAATTAAATATCTTAGTGGTTATTTGCAAACATATTTAGAGAAAGATGTGCGAGCATTAGAAACTATTACAGATTTGCAACTATACCGACAGCTGATAAATGTTTTAGCGCAGCAAACTGGGGCGGTTAAAAATGATCAGCGTATTGTTGAAGCGTTAGGAAGTAAGCGCGATACTATTAATAAGTATCGAGGGTTTTTGCAGGCGACACTTTTTTATGAAGAGATTTATCCGTTTATAGATAGTTCATTAAAGCGGTTGGTTAAATCTCCGAAAGGGTATTTGAAAGACAACGGGCTAATCAGTTATTTAATGGATATTTATGATATTAATATTCTTGAAAAAACGGGCATAATTGGTGCGCGTTTTGAAAATTGGTTTTTGAATGAGCTAGAAGTCGCATTAGATCGCGACCCACGTGTTAGCGGCATCTATTATTGGCGTACGAGTAGTGGAGCTGAGGTTGATTTTATTGTTAAGCGCGGAGCCAAATGTTATCCGTTTGAGATAACTTATTCTGCGCAAATCATTCGTAGTAAGGTGCGTAATTTACGAACGTTTATGGCAGATGAAAATATTACTTGTGGTTTTTATATTTATAATGGCGATTATCACTATGATGCTGAGGCTAAGATCTATTTTATTCCTGGGTGGGTTGTTGGATAATTATTCATTTAAAATTTTTTAAAACTAAATATTTTTTTGTAATGGCTCGCCACTATTCCACATAAATGAACAACAAAGGGGATTTATGAATATCAAGCAAAGGCTTGCCGATGAGTTGCAGGTTAAAGTGTTAGAAATTGATGAAAAGCGCAAGCGGGTGCAGTTGTTGATGAAGAAGCTGTAATTTAGGGGTTGAAAGAGGCGCTTTTAAATATTTTACTCACCATGTTGTGTGATTTTGCCAGTTCTATTGAGCAAAATTGCTCAGTAGGTTGAGTGATTTTGCTCAATCGATGTGTGTGGTCAAGGCTGCTTGGGGCTGTTTATGATATTGCACACTGCGTGTGCTTCTGGATCCCGTATCAAGTACGGGATGATGGGTTTGTTTGTGGGATGACGGGTTTGCATGTGGGATGGTTGGGGATAGGGAGTAGTGGCAGTCTAGTGATTAATTTAGTGGCGTTTTCCCGGCTAGATATAGTGGGTAGTGGTGTATGTGTTTTGCATTGTCGATGTAGAGATTTTTGCCGCTGAAAATTACGCTGTAGGAAGGGCGGTAGCGGTCGATAAATGTTTTTAGGCTTTTAGCATGGGTTATGTTGCCTGATTTGACTTCGATAGGAATTATGTTGCCATCTATTTCGCGTAGGAATTCTATTTCTGATTGTCTGCCTTGCCAGCTATACAGATCTTTTTCTCCACTACTAAGAAATTCTTGTGCCACGAAATTTTCAGCGAAGTAGCCTTTGTAGGTCCCAAAGTTGTATTGCATGATTGTTGTTGGTGAGAGATTACCAAGTGCACCGAGTAGGCCGATATCGGCTACATATAATTTAAAAATATTTTCTTTTGTATATGCTGATAGGGGTAACTCTGCGGCATTACAAATATGAGTTTTTATTATTAGCCCGGCTGCTTCTAGCCAGTCTATTGCGCCTGCTAGTTTATTATATCGGTTTACCCCGGGAACGACGTCTTTGAAGGTGAATCTTTGTGTTGTATTGTCTTGTGATTTTGCTAATTGAGCGGGCACGGCTTTCCAGACGCGATCGATATGCATGGCGTTTACTTTGCCTGAGTGTTTGGCCATATCTGCGTAATAGGCGTCGATAAGTTCGGTTTGTTTTTTGCGAACTAATTCGAAGGCATTTGGCAGGTTATCTTGGTGTTCGCGGAAAGTTTCTACGACTTCTGGTAGTCCGCCGACTACGAAGTAGTGTTTTAGGCGTTGCCATAAGTGGGTGTGGACAATTTCTGGAATTTCAGAATTTATATGTAATTCGTTTAGGTAGTCGACGGATTTATTATCTTCTATGCCTAATAAAAATTCCTCGAATGACATTGGGTAAACTTTGAGGAATTCAACTTTGCCAACTGGGAATGAGTATGGAGCTAGGTGTACGCCTAGTAGCGAACCGGCGGCACAAATTGCGAGCTCGGACATCCCTTCTTGGAAATATTTGAGGCTGGTTATAGCGCGTGGACAGGCTTGGATTTCGTCTAGAAATATCAAGTCTTCAGTTATGTTTATTGTGGTATCAAGCGCAAAACTTAGTTCTTCGATAAGTCTTTTTGGGATGAGGTCTTTGTCGAAGATGCGGCAAATCTGTTCACTTTGTTCAAAGTTCACATAGTGCATTTTAGGGAAGTATTGGTTGCCAAATTCAGTTACGGTATAGGTTTTGCCTGTTTGACGAACGCCTTTGATTAATAAGGGCTTGCGGGTAGTCGCATTTTTCCAGGCAATCAGTCGCTGTGTGAAGTTTCTTTGCATGGGGTTATTATCGCATGCTGTACACTTTGTGCAAGCACTTTTTGTATAAATCGTACATTTTATGCGGGCACTTTTTGACTTTATGGTGGGTAAAATGTATGCGATGCTTCTGTATGACGTGCGGAGCAAGGGCTCTGACCATTTTAAACCGCTGTTTATAAATGGTCATGACTGTTTGTTATGTCGGGTTTAAAGTAGTCTAAAAGAGGGACTGTTGCAAACCGAATTTATGCGGCATTAATACGAGAAAAACCGCCTCAAA
>JAGLTR010000091.1 GCA_023135155.1 Gammaproteobacteria bacterium | reverse complement strand
TTAATTAATCCTGTTTGCTCCATTACTGAAATAAACATTTCAGTTGGAATATAACCATTATTTTTATCCGGCCAGCGTGCTAGCGCCTCAACACCAATTAAAGTACCGCTGACAAGTTCAATTTTTGGTTGATAATAAAGTTCAAATTCAGATTGCTCAATAGCACTTTTAATACTTTGTACAAGAGCCAAACGTCCAGAGGTATCATCTTTTTCAGCTTCATAAACATGTATTAATTCATTATTACGTTTAGCCGCAATGATTGCTGCATCCATATGTTTAAGTAATATTTGAACATCACCACCATGCTCTGGATAAATCGTTATACCAACTTTGGCCGTAACGGAAATAGATTCTTTTGAAAGCTCAATCGGTTCCTCAAGAACATCAAGAAAGACTTTAGCTGCATCTAATGCCATATTGTTATAATTATTCATCATTAACACAGCAAACTCATCGCCACCTAAACGCGCCACATAATCACTTTTACGTCGGTCTCTTTGCAATAAGTTCGCAACATCAACCAAAAATCTATCCCCACCAGCGTGCCCATAAACATCATTAATAGCTTTGAAATTATCCAAATCAATAAACAGTAACGCACAAGATACCCCACCCCGCTTAACCAAATCTAAAGCCTCTGTGACTTTCTGCAAAAAAACACGGCGATTATATAATCCAGTTAACCCGTCACGATCAGCTAAATGCTGCAAACGCTCAATTACCTCTTTACGATCACTGATGTCTGCAATGATTGCTATATACACTAACTGATTATCAATATTTACGGCGCTAACCTTCAGCGAAATTGGGAACCTATCGCCCTCATGATTTTTGCCAATAAATTCGACCTCTTCACCCAACATACCGTCTATTTTTGTACGAAAATCCTCTGGAAAATTGCTAATCAATAATGATAATTCATGCCCTATCAACGCATTTTCAGCATACCCAAACAACCGCTCTCCGGCACGATTTAAACCCGAAATTTTCAGACGATTATTAAACGTTAATATACTCTCCGCAGCATTATCCAAAATAATTTCTAAACGCTGATGCATATTGCGTATTTCTTGATTTTCTTTCTCCAAATCACTTAAGCGCAATAACCCGGCGTACTGCTTATTTTGTCTAACACTAATAAACAACGTGATTGAAGCGATCAATAACACAACAGAAACAACAACCAAAGTTTTCGAGACCCCGTTGACAAGCAATAGATGAGAGTGCAAAAGATAACCAGCACAAAAGAATAGCGTCAACAATAAAACAACTCGCCAATTGATCCGAGACCACGACAAGGGGTAATTAACATTTCGCATATAAAAAATGGTGCCGGCAAGAAAACTGATCCCGATTAGGATAAACAGCAACGGTAGATAAGCAACTAAACCCTGTAAAAGCATACGCATTCCTATTAGTGGCGCTCCCTAGGGGACTCGAACCCCTGTTTACGCCGTGAGAGGGCGGTGTCCTGGGCCACTAGACGAAGGGAGCGTACAAAATCTACTGCCCAGATCCGTATGGGAGTGTTATTATAAATTAGTATGATGAGAAATCCAGCTATTATCGAACATTCAGAACATAAGCTAGACGCCGCAAAGATCAGCAAAAACGCCTTGAGCGTGCTGGAAGGCCTGCAAACAGCGGGCTTTGAGGCATATCTGGTCGGCGGCGCCGTGCGCGACATTCTACTCGGCCTCTCGCCAAAAGATTTCGATATCGCCACCAGTGCAAGCCCGGAGGAGATCCACAAGCTATTTCGCAACTGTCGATTGATTGGCAGACGCTTCCGCTTGGCTCATCTACACTTTCGCGGCGAGATTGTCGAAGTTGCTACTTTTCGCGGCAACCCAGATGACTGCCATGCTGATACTGGCATAATCTTACGCGATAATATCTATGGCTCTTTAGAGGAAGACGCCTGGCGACGCGACTTCACGATGAATGCGCTGTACTATAATCATCAAACGCAGACTATTACTGATCATACTGGCGGCATGCAAGATCTCCAGCAGAAAATGCTACGCATGATTGGTGTTGCAACGCAACGTTATCAAGAGGATCCCGTCCGTATGCTGCGCGCCGTACGCTTAGCGGGAAAATTGAATCTCACTATTGAGCAGCAAACCGCCCAACCAATAAATGGAATGGCCGACAGTTTATTAAATATTCCAGGGGCTCGCCTTTTTGATGAGCTACTAAAATGGTTCTTTAGCGGCGCTAGTTTCGCCGGCTTCGATCTACTTTGCACACATGAAATATTTCCTATTCTATTTTCGCAAACAGCCAAAGCAACATATGAACCAAATGTGACAGCATTTCTACAGTATGGCTTTCAAAATGCTGATCAGCGCATAAAGGATGGAAAATCATTAAATCCCGCATTTTTCCTAGCTTTTCTTTTATGGCCACCATTACAAATAATCATGAAGAAACACCAGAAAAATGGCATGAAATATTTTCCGGCTCTGCAACTGGCAATTGACGAATTATTAACTAAACAGCGCAAAATATTATCTATTCCACAGCGTTTTACGCTAACAGCTAAAGGCATCTGGTTATTACAGAGTCGATTAACCACACCGCGCAGAAAAATGATCTACAAAACGTTTAACCACCCACGGTTTCGCGCAGCTTATGATTTTCTTTTATTACGAGAGCAGAGCGGCGAAAATGTTTTCGCCGCTGCCGATTGGTGGACAAGGTTCCAGGAGGTCAGTAACCGCGCAAAACAATGCATGTTAAAAGACCTCGAGAAAAAGCCTGTTATTTGAACCGTTCTTGTGGGCTGATGCTGCCAACATATGTTGAACCCGCGCCACCACCTGGGACATTTAGTCCGTCAATGATAGTCGAACTGTATTCCACATGCGCATTACCGCTCATCTTAACTCTCTTTGGCGTTGCCATAGATCCATAAACTTGCGCATTCCCACTTAGCTTGATATTGCCGCCGGCGGCATAAACAAACCCATAAAACTTTGCGTTACCTGATAACCTAAAAGATTTTGTGGTTATTAATAATACCGGCTTAGTCGGAGAACCGATCACATAATTACCGCTAACGTTTACATTTGCTTTCACCCAAACTGCCGTTCCACCAACATTGGGTATGTCTTTTTTAAACTTGGTGTTCGAGCTATAAACCGTCATGCCAGAAAGAGGGGTAGAAGCATCATAAGCAGAACCAAAATAATAATTAAATAAATTACTAGCGGTAATATCACTATTGCTTACCCAAACATCTGCTTTAATGCCACTACTGTCAGAGCTTACAACGGGAGGATAATCAATTTTTGTTGTAGCGTTCCCTGAAAATCCAGCCTTACTGTTCGCCGTCACAATAGTAGAGCCTGGAAAATTAGCACTTGCACTCGTTACTTCTGGATTATAAACAATAGCATTGCCACTCAGAAGAGGCTTTTGTATAGACACAAACCCCGGAATAACATTCCCAGGAATACTACCTAAACCGCCACCGCCAATTGCCGGCAAAACATCTTGCACCACCCGCAAGGCATTAGGATTATTCAATGTCGGAACACCAGCGGTTGCTGTTAAAATACATTGATTTTGCGTAACAGCTTTACCATTACCATGTCCTGTTGCTGTCGTTCCACCAACACCGCGCGTGGCATTTAATAATGTACTACCACTTATGCCGTTATAAGCAATTAATTCGCTATCAATGGAAACGGCACCGCTATCAAAAAAACCACTCGTCGTTGATGATCCAGCACTATGGCTTACCGCAGTTGTACCCGCAATACCGCGCACTAAATTCGGTAAAATATTCCCACTCTTAGCAGAATAACCAATATACTCATCACCAATTTTTACCACGCCATCTGCAGGAAATGCGCTACCAACAACAACACTTAACGCCGTACTGCTTGCCGAAATACCACCAGCCAACGTTGAAGAGGCAACAATTACACCATTTAGAGGAATGCTTGTAGCGTTCGCACTTAATCCGCCGGCTAAAGTTGATGATACATTATTAATACTTCCCGCGACTGTATACTGGCCATTAACCCCTGTTAAGGAAGCATTGGTATATTTAGTCACGCCATTTATGCTGGTGCACGAAACAGAGTTCGCTAAAACATCGCGTTTTGCTAATTCCAAACCAGATGTCGCTAAATAGAAAGCCTGCTTAGACTGCAGAACATTCGCACTAGAACGCGTGCTGCCAATAAACATATAGGCAAGAAAACTACCTATAACACCAATAATAACGATTAATATTACTGCTACAATTAGCAGATAACCGCGTTGTAATTTCATTTTAGATTCCATGGGTACACCGTTGTTGTTAAATTAAATTGTAAACCACTAGCTCCTACTTGCAGCGCGATTTTCACATAGCGAATATCTGCTTTCGTTGTAGTGCTAGCACCATTATCGTTATAGTATGTAAAAGTAAGCCCACTCACATCATCAGCCAAAACTTGACTCGTTGATGCAGTATTTCTTTTTAATTGCGTCCCTTGCCGCACAAATGTAATAACATCACCATTAATATCCGTAAAAGAAAACGTACTACTGGTTGAGGTTGCTATGTCACCACTGGACTTAACACATCGAATATCACGCACCATACGTTCAAGCGCGACGCGCGCCTGCCAATGCGCAGAAACTTGCTCAACACCCGTATTATAAGCACGAAAACCCTGCACCATTAATTCACTCGAACCTGCAGCCACGATACCCAACAAAACAATAACAATGACTAGCTCAATTAAAGTAAAACCTTTATGTTTTAACAGTTTAATCATATCGTATAATCCGCAACCAATAATGATAATTTCGCATCCGCACTACCGCCAACAGTTACCGTAATTAACTTGTAGTTCGGATCTGAGTCAATAGTCGTACAATTAATATTAGTGCTCAAAGTATAACCAGACTTCAATAAATTACTGCAGTATGCCGGCACATTAGTATCAGCGCCTCCCGGACAACTCTGGCCATTAAAGTTAAAACCTTTTGTATAGCGCTGCCCCAAATACCACTCCATACAGGAAACAGCTGTTTGTGTTGCCGCCATTTGCTGACCAACTTTTGGGACATATTTCAAAATAGTTAAATAACCAATCAAAATAGAGCCAGCCAATAAAGCCATAACCACAATAAACACTATTAACTCAATTAAAGTAAAACCCTTATGCTTCATGAGATATTAACCCTCCCAGTCTCTGGTGTAATAGTGATAGTGCGCGACGTTGTATCTTTAGAAATCACAATCGATGCCGCTGAGGTTATAGGACTTGCTGAACCGCTAGTGCTATTATATGGAATACCTTTACTATTAAAAACAATTACACTGTTTGGCAAGTTTGTTAAAGTTCCAAAAGTTGCGCCCGAGCCTAGTGCTGTCGATGTTCCTCCTGACGGCATCAAAATCGCAATACCGGAACCATCAGCAATCTGGTAGCTATTGCCTGAGATTACTAAGCGATAACGCTCATATTTAGTCATCGATAAGTTCTGTGTATAACGAATATTACTTGCCAAAAGATTAGCCTGCGAACTTACCGAGTGTGATGAACCTGGCCAACGTGCAGCTACAAATGATGCCAGTATCGCTAGCACCACAAGAGTGATAACTAATTCTATTGTCGTAAAACCAGAACGCTTTTTTATATCCATATTCATCACCACAATAGTTTATTTATATTATTTGATCGCTTCAGTGAGTTCCCACATCGGCAAATAAATGGCCAAGGCTAAAATAGCTACAAACACACCTAGTAACGCCAAAATCATGGGTTCCAATAAATCATTAAGATTTTTTAAATCGTAATCAACATCGCTCTCATAACTAAGAGAAACTTTAGACATCATATCGTCAAGCTTACCAGTCTCTTCACCGACCTCAATCATCTGCACTGCACTAGCATCAAACAACTCACTAGCATCAAGAGCACGCGCAAACCCCTCTCCCTGATCAACCGCATCACGAATACGCATTAAACGACTCGTAATAAACGCATTACCAGCAACACCCGCGGCTAACATAATTCCTTTTAATATCGGCACTCCCGAACGCAGAATCATACTAAAAGTCCAGGTAAACTGAGAAAGAACTATTCGACGCTGGATTGGACCGACGACTGGAATTTTTAATTTAAATTTATCCCAATAATAACGCACGACCGGAATAGTCAGAATAAAGCGTATGCCGATAATAATAACAGCCAACATTATTAACCCAAATAACCAATGCTGATTCATAAAGTTTGATGTTGCTATTAACACTCGCGTCGCCCACGGTAATTTAGTTTTCACCTGGGCAAATACGGCGCTAAACTTAGGGATGACAAAAATATTCATAATGATAACGGCGATTATAATAGAGATTACAACCATCATTGGGTAACGTACTGCCGAAATAAGACGCTTACGATTTTCGAGTTTTTTCTCTAAAAAGAGAGAGGTTTGCGCAAAGGAATCATCCAAGTGACCCGTATTCTCACCAACATCAATGACACCAACAAAGATTCCAGTAAATATTTTTGGGTGGTCTCCGAGTGCAGAGGCTAAAGTTCGTCCCGCCTCAACCGCCTCGGCAACTTCAGTTAAAGTTTTCTTCATAGCGCTTGTACGAGCAGATTTTGCTAACTGTTTCACCGCACGAATAATAGGCACGCCTGCAGCCGACAGAGCGGCCATTTGGCGCACAAAAGTCAGCACCTCTTTTGGTTGCACATTGCGTCCAAAAATACCCTCAGCAATATTACCAAAATCTTTTTGGAACGCTTTTGATTTTTTAATATCGATGGGAGTAATACCACGCGATAATAAATAACGCGATATCTCATCTATACTATCAGCCTGAACGCTACCAGTCACCTTGGAACCAGTATTATCACGTCCGTTGTATTTGTATAGTGCCATAACTACTCCTGCTCACCAGCAATACGCAATGCCTCATTCAGTGTTGTATCACCACGTACAGCTAACTCATATGCATTAGCCAATAATGAGCGTGTCATTTTATCTTTTTCTACTAAGTGATTAAAAGTGTTGGCATCGCCCATACGCAATGCCTCGCGCATTTCATCATCAAACTCCAATAACTCATAAACACCCAAACGCCCGCGATAACCGGTATTATTACAATGCTCACAACCGCGCCCATGGTAATACTTGTTTTTTGCAAACTCGTCGCCAAAAAACTCACGGAAAAATGTTGTCTCTTCCTGATTTGGAATATACTCCTCTTTGCAACCACTACAAATTTTACGAACCAAGCGCTGTGCTAGAGCACCATAAACCGTTGCCGCAACCAAATAACCTTCAACACCCATATCAATTAAACGCATAGCAGAACTTGCTGCGTCATTAGTATGCAGAGTAGCTAACACTAAATGTCCCGTTAGCGCCGCACGCATAGCAATTGACGCGGTGTCTTTATCGCGAATCTCACCAACCAATAAAATATCTGGATCTTGGCGCAAAGCTGAACGTAATACTCGCGCAAAAGTTAGATCTAACTGCGTATTAACCTGCACCTGGTTAATGCGCGGCAAACGATATTCAACCGGGTCCTCAATGGTAATAAACTTTTTTTCTACATCGTTCATCTCATTTAATGCGGCATAAAGCGTCGTTGTTTTACCGCTACCTGTAGGACCAGTCACCAAAATAATACCTTTTGGCATATGAATAAGATGGCGGAAACGCGTCAAAATATTCTCCGACATACCTAAAATATCCAAATCTAAAATGCCGGTAGCCTGATTTAAAAGTCGCATAACTACTGACTCACCATATTGAATTGGCATCGTTGATAAACGCACATCAACCGGCATTTTCTTCACAGTAATATTAAATCGACCATCCTGCGGTAAACGTTTTTCCGCAATGTTTAACCCCGACATTAATTTTAGGCGTTGCGCCACCGCGGCCCCAATCCCCTTGTTGTCAATAATCTGTTCGCGCAACATACCATCAACACGCATACGAATACGCAACACCTTTTCATCTGGCTCAATATGAATATCCGACGCCCCAACTTGTACAGCATCCTCAAACAGTGAAGTAATCAAACTAAAAACCGCAGTATCTGTTTCTGTCGCTTCCTCTTCCACAGTATCCTGTAATTCTGAAGCTAACTGCTGCGCGAATTCAGTAATCTCTTCAGCATGCGTATAAATTCGATCACGAGCTTGCCTCAAATCATTTTCCGATAACAAACCAATGTTCAGTGGTCGCTTTAATAAGCGCGTCATCTCATCAACAGCAAAAATATCTTGCGGATCCGCCATACCAATCAAATAGCGGCCATCATCTTCTCCGAGTAATACAGTATGAAATAGATGCGATTGCGCCTCAGGTAAACGCTGACAAACGGCAGGCACAATTTTATATTTCGTTAAATCAACTAACGGAATCCCTAACTGTTCCGCAAAAAATTCTAAGAATTTTTTCTCTTCAATAGCACCCATATCTATCAGAACTTTGCCAAGTTTATCGCCGCTATCCTTCTGTTTCGCTAACGCCTCTTGCAGTTGTTCAGCGGTAATTAAGCCATGATTCACTAATAAATCACCAATCTTTAGCTGCTTCTTACCTTCAGAATTATTTGCCGCCATATCAGTTCCCTCAATAATAATTATTTTTGTAGTTTATCCTGCACATAACCACGCAGTGCTGGAGCCATATTTGCCCCATATTTAAGCGCATTTGTATATGCTTCTCGCGCCGCATTAATCGCACCAGTTCCCTCAAGCGCAATACCAAACCCAACCAACCAGGTAGCATTTGTTGGCTGTAGCTGCGATAACTGCGCATATATTTGTGCGGCAATTTGATATTTACCTAAGCGCTGATATAACGCCGCAATAAACCCATAGTAATTTGGATCGTTATTAACGTCCGGATGCTGTTGCAACAACAATTGCAAAGCAGAATTAATTAAGCCCTGATCAACATAAATATGAGCTCGCAATTTAATCAAAATCATATTATCTGGATCTTGACTAAGTCCTATACGCGCAACTCTACTTGCCTCGTGCTTAGAGCCAGAACGATATAAAACAGTTGCCAAAGTTTCCCGTGCCGGCATATATGTAGGCAATATTTTCAAAATACCTCGCAATTTAGTAATTGCGGTAAATATCTGTTTATTTTGCAATGCAGTTAACGCTTCCTGATAATCAAGCTGCGCCTGCTGTTCTGAAGTAAGAGGCAACAACACTTTTTGCATTTTTTGTTTTACTGCATCAGCATCCGGATTATAAAAGCCAAGCTGTAACTCATGATGTGGCTTGGCAACCAATAACGCCTTCTGCAACTCAACACTTGGCTGCAACACAACGGTAATTAACGTATCGCCGCCAACCTCATTAAACTGCAAGGATTTAATCCAAGCGTTCGCAGTAAAATCAACAGGCTTTTTCACAAACTTTGTTGTGGTCAAAGTAATCGTAAGCGCCGTATTATCTTCATTTTGTTCAATTGCATAGTGCGTTTCGCCGCTTAGCTGCAAAGCCAATAACCCCACCTGATGCTCTGAGACAAAACTATAACCATTCAATATCTTCTCGATTTCAGGGACATTCATAGACTTCACAGGTTCAATTTGCACCTGCGGCATAGTCTCTGCTTTGGTAGCAATGGATGCTGTTTTTGCAGTTTCTTCAGAAGCCCCCACTGCTTGTTTAGTAAATTTCGTGGCTTTTGCAACCTCTTGGAAAACAACCGCTGTTATTTTTTTCGACGCCAGCTGTGAAGTTGTTTTTTTCGGCAGATATTCATAAATTAGCGCTGCCAAACCTATAACAACTAGCAGTAATAAAAATATAATAGCGAGCTTCTTGCTACCAATTCCATGTGTATTGGGGGCTGCCAAGCCAGCTGTTAACTCCTTCTCATCAACAACGTCTACAGCCTTTTTTTTCTTTTCTATATCCTTTAAAGCTTGATTTATTAAGCTCATAAATATGGCCCCAAAATATATAATAACTCCACCAACACAACGCTTAACAATGCAATAATTACACAATTGACAAGAAAACGTTGCCAACTACGCTTTTGTGGTCGCACACTATCAGTGTCAAAAACTGCCGACCGCATCTCTTTATGACTAATGCGCTTGATATCTTTTCCATATGCCGCCAATAACGCCTTATGCGATAGAATATTCACCAATCGAGGAATTCCTTTACTAGCGCGATATAAAACGTCATAAGCACGCTTGCTAAATAACGACCCCAAACGATTACCAGCAATATGCAAGCGGTGATCAACATAAATCTGCAATTCAGAACGCGAAATAGGCCTGAGATAATAAGAAAAAGCGATACGCTGTTTTAGCTGACGTAAATTCTGCTGATTCAATCTGTCATCAAGCTCCGTTTGCCCAAGTAAAACGATCTGCAATAACTTCGATGACTCGGTTTCTAAATTACTTAAAAGGCGCAGAGACTCAAAAGATTGATCTGATAAAACTTGCGCCTCATCAATAAGCAATACAACCTTTTTACCTTCGCGATTAATATCAAGCAATCTTTGATTAATTGCATTTAAAACATCGAGCTGATTTGCCGCACCATGAAATTCAATACCCAGCTCTTGTGCAACTATCTTGCGCAAACTGCCTGAATTAATTGCAGGATTAGATACATACGCAGTTACATATTCACTGCCGAGATTATTTAACAACTCGTGACAAAGCAGAGTTTTTCCAGTGCCAACCTCGCCCACAATTTTAATAAAACCCTCGCCGCTTCGTAAACTTAGCAACAAAACGTTTAAAGCTTCCTGATAAGAAGGCAGGTTACAAAAATACTGCGTATTTGGAGTTAATCCAAAAGGAAATTCAGCAAAATTAAAATGTTCCAAATACATCTACGTTTACCCTATTTCACCATCGGTGTATCACGAAGTTTTGCGGTGTATGCAAACTCACCCCTTGGCAACGAATGAAAACGCTGCGACTCTTTATGTAAAGCATTTAGCCACGTTTTAGAACCCACAACCGTTGCTTTCAATAAAATCACCAGCTCAAACTTACCTGATGACTTGTTAGGGCTCTTAAATAGGTTTTTAATGCCAGGCAACTGATCAGCACCTGGAGCTGACGTTTGATAATCAGCGCTAGCATCCTCCATCAACCCACCAATAATAATCACCTGGCCACTCTTTGCGCGTACGATACTATCTGATTCCCGTATTTCACTTTGCGCCATAGGCACTTCTTGTAGCTTATCATTAATCTTATATTTTTTATCATCCTGGGTAACCTTACTTACAATTGGATGAATATGCATAGTAACATTACCTTTACCATCCACTTGCGGTGTTACATCAAGCGCAATACCAGAGAAAAATGGCGTAAAATCTACATCCTGCCCCACAGTATCACCGGTGGATCCAGAGTTAGTTGTTGTTGTGCTTTCAATGTTAGTAATATAAAACCTATCCTCACCAACCTTAATCACCGCTTTTTGATTATTCAAGGTAGATACACGCGGATTAGACAAAACATTAACATTGCCCTGTGCATTTAATAAGTTAATAACAGTCGAAAAATCTCCGCCATGACTAATGGCTAACTTGAAAAACTGGGAGAATTCTTTAATGCTAGAAAATGGATCCTCAAAGTTTTTGTAACCGGTTTGGCTCAAACCCAAAATATTCCAATTTATCCCAGCCTGATACTGTGCACGCAATCTCACTTCTAAAACCTTAGCCTCAATAATCACTTCGCGTTTCATAATATTTTGCACACTATCCAAATATTGCGCAATTCTGCGTAACTGTCCCGGATACGCACGAGCAACAATTAAACCTGCAGTAGGATTAACAATCACCTTAGAACCTTTTGCGTTACCAATAACAGCCTTCACCGTTTCAGTTAAATTCTTCCACACATCCTCTTTAGAAGTGGTGCTGACAAGGGTACTAGGCTTCGCCTCCTTTGTTGTTGTCGTCGCTATCGTATTATCACCCGCCCCTTTAATCTTACTTGAAATCTGTCCCGAGCTAATCGTGGTTTCAGAATCACTATTACGTAAAATATCTAAAAAATTCACCGTAAATATACGCGTCTGCAATTCTCGAGGCAGAATTTTATAACCATAGTCAGTCGTTTCAAAATCATAACCATAAACATCTCGTACCGCCCCCAAAACTTCAGGCACGGTAACTTTTTTTAGAGTCAGAGAAATAGCACCCTTAATATCAGGACTAACCATAATGCTTTCTGGAAAATCCTTTACAAGTCCCATAAAAAAGTCGCGCGCAGGAACATTATTTACAGAAATATTAAAACGACGCGCTTGCGTTTTACCAGCGTCCGGCAAGCTAACATTTAATCCCGGAGTTAAAGCATTACTCACTGCGGATGGCAGCTGTTTCTGTTTATTGCTTTTTGCAGACAAACTTTTATTGTTATACAGTCCGTTCAAAATAGACTGCTGCATAACTGGGCGCACATTGCTAGATTTTGGCGGCGTCACCTGACAAGAGCAAAGCAGTAATGTCACACATAATATCAACAGAGAACTAAAATACTTTCTCACAACTAATCTCCTTCAGAAACTACATATTGTTTTTTCACTGGCGCAAACAGTGAAACGCTAATAACCCCAGACCTTGTCTGTAATTTTATACCATCATGGTTTATCGCAATAATTTTCGCGCCGGCAATCTCATCGCCAATATTTAAATATTTACCACCTACTAAAACCTGTTTTTTACTGCCTTCAATCACAACCCCCTGAATTGATAAGTCAGCACCCAAAACTCCTGCCAACGCAGTGACATTAGGTGGTCGAGTCGGATCATGAAATGCCGCCCAAGCCACGCAAGAGAAGACAATAAGCACTAACAATGTTACGCATTTAAACATGTATCAAATCCTTCTTATTGCTCAAAGTATGCAGCTCTAACGTAACCTCAGCAGTAGGATACTTCGTAACCTTGTATTCCAAATTATCCCAATAAAAGCCCCACTCCAAATTCTCCAAACTTTCCAAGTAACTCAACACAGACAAATAACTACCCTGGAATTTTATGGAAATACCGTGCTCATAAAGCATATATTGCGTACCAGGTGTACCAATAACCTTCCCAGGTACGTTTTCAAAAGATATTACCTTCAAACCATGCTGCAACTGCAACATATCTTTTAGCACTGCATGCATCTTTTCGGGAGAAATAAGCTCTTGCAAGAAATCACTTAATGTTGTCACAGCGCCTTGCTTATGCTGTTTAGCTTGCACGGCCAACTTAGCATTTTGCCCACTTAGTGTTGTTAATTTAGCGCGCGATAACTCTAATGCTTTTTTCAAAGAGGCAACTTCAGGCTTTAACTGCGCATACGTGACGCCACTCTCAGTCTGTTTAGGCCGCAATACATTCCACAACCCAAAGTACCAGAGAACCAACAACACCCCAAAAACCGCAACAAAAACCATCAATCTCTCTCGCAGCGAAAGCATATTGAATCTTAATTTATATTTTAATATAGCTCTCATTTCTTATCATTCACCTTACTAGTTGTCTGTAACTCGAAAGAAAAATAACTTCCTAAATCATTTGCCACCTTTGCTACTTTACTAACCTTTTCCAACTGTATGGTAGCAAACCTCTTCCCCTGAAAAGCCTCACTAGAACCAAGATTTTTAATAAATTGCGGCAATAACACAGCACTTTCCGCATTCCCCATAATGGTAACCTCACCATCAGGGCCAGAAAGATCGAATGAGGTTAACCAAACACCTTCGGGCGTATATTTGGCAAATGCAGTTAAATATCTAGCAAAACCTTTGCGCTCTTTTTGTTGCAATATACCGACTAGTTTCTGCTTATCCGAGGCGTCTTTAGCAACATCTATCTGCTGATAGGAGTTAATTTGTTGTTGTATTTTACTAATTGCCGTATTAAGCGATGACAATTGATTGTTTAGTGATTCTTTCTCTTGCTGGAGAACTGTGACCCGTGCACCCTCCGTTGCATTGTTATAATAATTAAATGCCGAAATCCCCATCATCAGGAGAATCAGAAAAACAGCTCCAGCAAATAACGTGTTCGCAGTAAAAATCCTATAACGCATAATAGGCAGATCATTTAGCAAATTAATATTTTGCATAATTATTTACCCTCCTCACGCAATGCGCCACCAGCAGCGGACACACAATACTCTTGCAGCTCAACCGGGATTGAACCTTTGCTCTTAGTGAAATAATTGTTGATATCTAAAATACTCACATCAACCTTCAAGACCTCGTTTAATTTTTTAGCCACAACCTCTCCGTTATGAGCCAAAGGACTTAATATTATTTTACTCGCACTTAAATCCTGTTTTAACTGATGCTGACAATAATCATAGGAACGCTTAACCTCTGCGACAAAACTATCCACACTAAATGGATCCACAAGCTTCTGTTTCCCTAGTTCAATATGTCGCGCAAAGTAAACACTGTTATTTTTAGCAATAATTAATACACTCACCGATTCCATCACGTAAATAAAACTAACAAAATGATTCTGATCAGCAATAACCGGCAATAAATTACGCATTGCCAACTCAGTAACATCAATCGTACCTGGAAATAATTGTGCGCCCTGAATCGCTGATATCGTGCTTAATAGCAATTTACGCTGTGCCGCAACCACATAAAGTTTTTTATGATAATCAGCAATCTCACTGCTAGGCAAGAAAACATCAAGAGCTAGATCCTCGACAGGGAAGTCAATCATGTCTTTAATCTGCCAACGCAATGCTGATTTATACTCAGCCTCAGGGACATTGGGACGATCAACTAACAATAAGCGATATTGGTGCGGCAACAAAACCCAGTTACAGGCGGTATTTTCCAGATTATTCTTCGCGACAATTTCCGCCAAACACTTCTCAAGCAACCGATTGTTATCACAAGAAAATAACCCACAAACACTGCTCTGTATTGGCTTTGTATGCGGCTCTTTAATATAAACAAACGCAATCCCTTCAGGCGAGAGCGTAAAAGAGCAGACCCCGGGGTTTATCTGAACTTTTCTAAAAATTGATAACAATTTTGTGATCCTTTATTCCTGGTCCATACGGCTGAATAGAACATTATATATATATTGCTCATAGCTCAGCAAGCACTGATTCAGCGCAAAAACACAATAAATCCACAACCAGATTAATCAAGAAAAATATAGTTTAAATAACATGCAATTAGCGCGACTTTTTAATATCAAACATGTCTAGTTAAATATTCCGCCCACTTATGCGGCAAAAGCCTTAAGAACCAAAGAGGGAAATACATTATCCACGGGAAAGCAATCAACCCTCGGTTCTTACGTAAGCCACCCACCATAATCGGAACCGCTTTCTCGAGCGACATTAAAAAAGGCATCCCAAAGTTATTTACATCAGTCAGCGGCGTTTTCACAAAACCAGGACAAATCACCGACACCTCAACACCATAACGCCGCAGTTTTTTTCTCAAAGCCTCACCAAAAGTTTTTACAGCAGCTTTACTAGCGCTATAGGCCGGCGCTCTAGCAATACCCAGCATCGATGCCAGCGAGCTCATGACAACGATCTGTCCTCGTCCCCGCTTTTTCATCAAAGGCATGGCCGGATAAACCGTGTTTAGTACGCCAAAAAGGTTAACCGCAAAAACCTCTCTCTCCTTCTCTTCACCATAATCAGTACCAGCATTAGAAATCCCCGCATTGGCAATAACAAGATCAAGTGGTCGCGCAGCATCACAAGCCAAAACCCACTCGCGCATCTTTCCAACGTCCTGTACATCAAGCACAGCCGAGCTTACCTCAGCCCCACGTGCCCTACACTCTTTTACTATCGCATCCAACCGCGTCGCGTTTCGCCCAGACAACGCCAAAGTCACGCCTGGCGCAGCATACGCGACTGCAAGCCCTGCGCCTAATCCGCTAGTAGCACCTGTAATCAATATCGATTGTGGATTTTCCATACTCTACACCCGCCTGGTTAACGATCGATAAAACCAAACACAAACCCCAAAAAACACCAAGGTTCCCAATACAACCGCGAGCCAATTCATACTCACCGGCATAACACGCAGCACATCGCTACTCTTACTAATCGC
>JAGLTR010000090.1 GCA_023135155.1 Gammaproteobacteria bacterium | reverse complement strand
AAAGCCCAATCGCAAGCGGAATATGGAAATTCTTGTCCTGCCTAACAGTTAAAACATATCTCTTACAGCGCTCATCATAACTATCAGTTATTGTTAAGCGTGGAGTACCGGCATAGCGATACCATTTCTTAAATTGCGTCAGATCGATTCCAGACGTTACACTCATTGCCGCAATGAATTCATTAATAGTAATTGCTTTACCATCGTAGTTATTAAAATACAAACTCATCGCATCATGGAAATGTTTGTTGCCTAAAATAGTTTGCAACATACGCACAATCTCAGCGCCCTTATCATACACGGTTACTGTATAGAAATTATTCATTTCAACATATGAGCGCGGCTGCACTGGATGCGCCATAGGTCCAGCATCTTCTGCAAACTGCAAAGTACGAATAATATTCACATCACCAATGCGCTTTACTACCGGGTTAGTTATGTCTGCCGTGAACTCTTGGTCGCGAAAGACCGTCAAACCTTCCTTTAAACTTAGCTGAAACCAATCCCTGCAAGTAACGCGATTTCCTGACCAATTATGAAAATACTCATGCCCCACTACGCTTGCGACATTAATATAATCATCATCTGTTGCAATCTTACTATCAACCAAAACATATTTACTATTAAAAATATTTAAGCCTTTATTCTCCATGGCACCGACATTAAAATCACTTACTGCAACAATCATATAACGATCTAAATCATACTCTCTGTTAAAAATATCCTCATCCCAATGCATAGCACGCACCAACGATTCAAGAGCATACAACGCTCTCTTCTTCTGGCCCTGCTCAACGTAAACTCGCACATCAACTTCACGTCCAGACTTAGTAACAAAAACCGTACGCTCTATATCGAAGTTACCGACAACCAGCGCAAACAAGTAACAAGGCTTCAAAGAGGGATCATGCCAAAGAACAGATACGCACTTGTTCTTGTGAACACTCTGCACCACATTACCATTTGACAAAACTGCCTTAAAGCTTGCTGGCACAGAAATCTTTGTAGTAAATTCCGACATAATATCAGGACGATCAAGAAAATAGGTAATACGACGAAAACCATGCGGTTCACATTGCGTGAAATAATTACCATTAGATTTATACAAACCCTCAAGACGAGTGTTTTTGTGTGGCTTTATTCGCACACGCGTCTCTAAACAAAACTCATCAACAAGAACATTTATGCATAACTCTTCATCGGTTAAATGGTAATCACTTTTCTTTAAGAGATCACCGTCAATTCGAACACTCAACAGCTCTAAATCTTCACCATTTAAAACTAACGGCCGTTTATGTCTGCCATTACGCTTTATGTGCAACGTTGAAGTAACAACTGTAAAATTTACGCGAATATCAAAATGCAAATCAACTTTTGGAATCAAATAATCAGGGCGCTTATAATCCCTTAAATATTTCGTGAGTTCTTTTTTCATCTAAGCTTCCCATAAACATACGCCGGCTACCTTCTTAATTGCTTCTAAACGCCCTTGATGCTCACCGAGCTCCTCATCTGTCGCCTTTATCACTGCAAGATCAACACCTTTAATTGCAGAGATTGCATTAGCTACTGAGCTGGCAGCATTTGTTGCAGCCTCGGATCCGCCAAATAAATGCATCTGCCCACCAGTCATAGCCAAATATGTTTCCGCTAATAACTGCGCATCAAGTAATGCACCATGCAACTCACGCTTACTATTGTCAATACCGTAACGTTTACACAATGCATCCAAGTTATTTTTTTTACCGGGATGTTTTTTACGCGCAAAACTTAACGTATCAAATATTTTCGTAAAGCGCTCAAGAGCTTGTGCTGATTTATTTTGCAAACGAAATTCGTGATTAAGAAACCCAACATCAAACGGAGCATTGTGAATAATTAATTCAGCCCCAGTTACATAGTTAATAAATTTTTCCATTATTGCTGAGAACAACGGCTTATCAAGCAAGAACTTATTTGTTATTCCATGCACAGCTAGCGCCCCTGCCTCAACCTCACGCTCAGGATTAATATACTCATGAAAATTGTGGCCAGTAAACCTACGATCAACCAACTCAACTGCTCCAATCTCAATAATACGATGCCCCTCTGCAGGAGCCAAACCCGTAGTTTCTGTATCTAAAACAATCTGCCGCATATCACTCTACCTTTCTAATTCATCAATACCTTTGTTGGCCAGCTGATCCGCCATTTCATTTTCACGATGACCACTGTGACCCTTAACCCAGTGCCAAGTCATCACATGCTTTGCAACTTCAACATCCAATACCTGCCACAACTCTTTGTTTTTAACTGGTTTTTTATTGCTGCCGCGCCAATCATTGCGCTTCCATTTTTGCATCCACTCAGTAACACCTTTACGAACATACTCAGAATCTGTAGTAAGATCGATTTGACAGGACTCCCTTAAAGACTGCAATGCTTTGATCGCCGCCGTTAACTCCATTCGATTATTAGTCGTATACGACTCGCCCCCATGCAGTGTCTTCTCATGACTATCGTATCGCAGTAACGCACCCCAACCTCCAGGACCAGGATTACCTCTACAAGCTCCATCAGTAAAAATAGCAACTTTCTTCATTGAGTTCTCGACCTTGTAGTGGGCTTAGCAACGGCTGGTGAAACTCCAACCTTATGTTGGCGCCGGTTTTGTTCACGGATAGGTGTCATACCAACAACGCTCTTTTTAGCAAGCATGATATACACTCCGCCAAAATGCGGCCACAAAATTTGACCCAATCCTTCCATAAATAATAATTTATCTAAGATAGCTTTGCGCGTAAACGGCGGACGATAAAAAAAACATTTACAATCAATCACCTTAAAACCAACATCGCGTAAATACCTGCGCATTTTATGCATAGCAATAAAATTTCCACACCATGGAAAACGGTGACGTGCAAACACACGCCTCACCCCCCATAAGCTAAACGGATTAAAACCAATAATTAGCACATACCCATCTGGTAAAGTTATGTTGTAAAGCTCGTTAAGAATCTTAAAAGGCCGCTTGGTGAACTCCAAAGAATGTGGCACCACAGTCAAATCGATAACATCAGGCTGAAATGGCAAATCTGTAAACTTCGCTAAAATACTAGCATCGTGAATCTTACTTATGCACTCAGGATGCAGATAAATTTTATTTCCAATGCTGCTCGACTCTAATAATTGCTCATCACGTGGTCCACCTAACTGCAACAAATGATAACCAAAAATCTTTTTTAAATAATTAGTTATGCCGTTTTTTTCAACCTCCAACAGATGTCGGCCTAGTCCGCGGGCGAACCAATAATCAAGATGATGATAAAGATCGTTGTTTTGCATAACTCAAAAACCTATTAACCATTTAATAATATGCAGTATTTAGAGTTTAACATTGATGTCCGATCTTTACTAATGGCTGTTTTCATGGGGATTTTTCCAATTTGTAGGATTAAAATATTGAAAATAATACACTTATCCATCAACGCATTTATTTAGAGAAAAAACCTAACAAAATCTTGACCTGCCGCTCCCTCATCCGTAACATCGCGCGAATGCTAAAACAATATTTAGCGAAAATATTCTGTCTCACTTTACTAGGCTGCATGCTTACTGCTTGTGCAATCGATTCTCCGAATGCACCAAGCAATAATAACGGCATGGTAGTCGCACCTATAACCAATTCTAATAGCAGTACAACCACCCCATCATCAGCGGCCTACAATTTCGGTGTTGATATAACAGGTGTTACCAATAACGACAATCCTGCACAAATAACTATCAACGGTAATCTCTGGGATGATATGCAGGACAACTTGCAACTACCCGATGCCTCAGACCAACCACGTGTCCAAGAGCAAATTTTATGGTTCCAACGCCACCGAGGCTATTTAAATAAGATCATTAAACAATCAGCGCCCTATATATACTACATATACCAACAAACAAAAATTCGCAATCTACCGGCTGAACTAGCTCTCGTACCTATTATCGAAAGCGAATACTATCCATTCGCTCATTCAAAAGTAGGCGCGATTGGTCTCTGGCAAATGATGCCAGGAACAGCTTCAGGCTTTGGCCTCAAAATAAATTGGTGGTATGACGGCCGTCGTGATTTGATCGCCTCCACCAAAGCCGCTCTTGACTATTTGGCCTATCTACATGACTTCTTCACGAACGACTGGCTATTAGCAATTGCCGCTTATGACTCCGGTGAAGGCACCGTTCAAAAAGCTGTGGCTTACAATAAGCGCCATAAAAGATCGACAAGCTTCTGGTCTTTACATCTACCAAAAGAGACTCTAGTTTACGTACCAAAAATATTGGCGCTATCAGCAATCATCCGTGATCCATACAGGTACAACATCAATCTGATGCCAATCAACGACGCACCCTATTTAGAGCAAATAGATGTCGGCTCACAAATCGATCTAGATCAGGCTGCGAAACTTGCTGGCATGAAGACCAAAACTTTACGCTTTTTAAATCCTGGTTATCGTCGCTGGGCAACCGACCCTGACGGACCATACACTCTTCTCGTTCCTGCTAATAAAGCTGCGGGCTTTCGTCAACGTCTTGATGCACTACCAAATGACCAACGCGTCACATGGCGTGTGCACTACGTAACTGCTGGTGAAACCCTTGGAGTAATTGCTCATAAATATCGTATTAATATGACTATACTCAAGAAAGTGAATCATCTTAAAACCAATATTATTCGCCTAAAGCAAAAACTCTACATACCTGAACATTTCCATGGCAAACTAAAAAGCACCATCATTAAACAAAAGTCCACGATTGCTGAAGAGAGCCTTCCTGGACCTCAGCGTGTCGTGCACCTAGTGTGCAATGGCGACACCCTCTGGACTATCGCCGATAAATACGGCGTGAAAGTCAGAGAATTATGCTTCTGGAACCACCTAACAAGCAAAACAGCTCTAACAAAAAATCAAAAGATATTAATCTGGGCACCACCCCATAAATACACGTTACGCACACATATTTTTTATCATAAAGTAAAGTCTGGTGATAGCCTCTTTGTGATTGCTCGTCACTTCAATTCGACTGCAAAAGAGATAAGACGTGCAAATCACCTGCGCAACAACACTATCCATGTCGGCCAGAAACTAAAAATTCCACACTATGAACACATAATTAATCACTATTATCATGTATACCACCACAATCACAGATCAACTTATCATCACTCATTGCTCCACACCTATAAAGTCCAACCAGGTGACAGCCTATCAGGCATTGCGCATCGCTATAAAACTTCGGTGCAAAATATCAAGCATCTCAATAAATTAAAAAACAACACCTTAAATCTTGGCCAAACACTTAAAATACAACGCAATACACTTCACAAGCAAAAAAAATATAAACACACCCAAAAAATAAAACATAAAAGCACTAGGCATAAAAACATTCAGCACAGCAAAGCAAAGCAACCAAATAAAAACAACTCAAAATATCTTTATCACACCGTCCGCAAAGGTGATACATTCCAGTCAATCGCCAAGGAATTTAAGGTTTCAGTCGCAAAAATAAAAGCATGGAATAATTTGCAGGCAAGAAAGTATCTGCCCCTAGGAAGAAAAATTTATATCTACTTTCCAAAATCCTAGCTCACCGAATCAAGATCATTCTTCTGCAATAAAAAGACACCCTCACCACCGCGCTCAAACTCCAACCAAATAAATGGCAATTTAGGGTATTTTGCTTCAAGATCACCCACACAACTTCCAACTTCAACGACCAAAATACCATCGTCTGTTAAATATTGTGCAGCTTCGCGCAGTATTATATCCACAATCTGCAAACCATCCTTGCCAGCAACAAAAGCCATCTCTGGCTCATGCTGATACTCTTGTGGGAAATCGGCAACAGCTTCTTCTTTTATGTAAGGAGGATTGCTTACAATAATGCCATATTTTTGTGCGCCAACTGGTGCAAACAAATCGCCCTGCAATAAATTCACTCTGGAGCATAAATCATGCTTTACAACATTAATTTCAGCTACCGCAAATGCATCAGGCGATAACTCAACAGCATCAACTTGCACCTCCGGGAAATAATGCGCACAAGCAATAGCAATGCAACCACTGCCAGTACATAAATCCAAAACTCTCTTTACTTTATCAGGATTAATCCATGGTTGAAATTGCTGCTCAATTAATTCGGCGATAGGTGAACGAGGAACTATCACGCGCTCATCAACATAAAATTCTAACCCAGCGAACCAAGACTCATGCGTTAAATATGCTGCAGGTATACGCTTCTGTATACGCTGCTCCACCAGCTTTTCTATCGCCTGAACTTCATCTATTGTTAAAGATTTTTCTAGAATTGATTCATCAGCAAACAAAGGAAACTTCAAAACAAAACGCGCAATATTAACAGCCTCATCCCAAGCGTTGTCAGTACCATGCCCAAAATAGATATCCGCTTCATCAAAACGCTGCACTGCCCAATCTATAATCTCATGCAGTGTCATTTCTTTCGCCAAGTAGTGCCATGCTGACCATCTTCTAACTCTACTCCCAACACATCCAATTTTTCTCTCACTTGATCAGCCAAAGCCCAATTTTTATCGGCACGTGCCTGTTGACGCTCCGCAATTAATGCTTCGATAGCAGATGTATCTTCATCACTTTGCAAAAACTCTTCTGGTGTCTGCGTTAACAAACCCAAAATATTAGCAAGCTGTCGCAACAACGCAGCAACTTGCGCTGCCTCCGCTAATGCATTTTCAGCCTTTAATTTATTAATAGATCGTGCCATATCAAATAACACTGCTAAAGCCTCTGGCACATTAAAATCATCATCCATAGCCGCATAAAATCTTTTTTCAAAAGCCGTGTCTTTTTCTACATGTACATCAGGCAAATCACGCATAGCAATATATAAACGCTCTAACGCACGATAGGCTACATCCAAATTATCTTTCGCATAATCAAGCGGGCTACGATAATGGTTAGCCAACAAAAAGTAGTGCACAACTTCAGGGTTATATTCCTTTAATACTTCTCGTAAAGTAAAAAAGTTACCCAAAGACTTCGACATTTTCTTTTTATTAATCTGTAAAAAGCCAACGTGCATCCAATAATTCGCAAATTTATAACCACAGGCCTGCGCTTGTGCGACCTCATTTTGATGATGCGGAAATTGCAGATCAGCCCCACCACCATGAATATCAAACTGTGGCCCAAGATATTCCGTCGACATCGCCGAACACTCAATATGCCAACCAGGACGCCCTTTACCCCAAGGCGAATCCCAGCTCGGTTCATCCTCTTTAGCCGCCTTCCAAAGCACAAAATCTAAAGGATCACGTTTTGCATCAGAAACCGCTACGCGAGCACCAGATCGCATCTCATCTAAATCCTGCTGAGCCAAGATTCCATAATCAGCAAAACTGCGAGTATCAAAATAGACGTCACCATTCTCGGCTACATAGGCATGCTCTTTAGCAATAAGTATCTCAATCATAGTGATGATCTGCACCATATGACCAGTCGCCTTAGGCTCAATGTCAGGCGCAATAAGCCCAAGCTTTTGTAGATCAACATGCAAATTGTCTGTAAACCGCTCTGTCAGACTCTCAAATGACTCATTATTCTCGCGCGCACGCTTAATGATCTTATCGTCAATGTCAGTAATATTGCGCACATAAAGCACATCGTAGCCAATAACACGCAGATAACGCACCACCATATCAAAGACCACAAACGACCGCGCATTCCCCATATGACAAAAGTCATACACCGTCATCCCACAAACATAAAGCTTCACCTTCCCCTCTTCGAGTGGCCGAAAAAGCTCTTTTTGCTTAGTAATTGAATTATAGATCTGTAACATGGTGGGGATTATACGCAAACACACCTAACTGTCCGAATAATCATCGCATTTGCGAATGTAGCCATCCACATTAATACCCACATATTTAGGTGTTAGTTTTGTTGGAACCTTAACACAACATGGAGTCCCATATGTTCCTGGGTTTTTTTCTGCATCTTTTTGGGATGCGTGCCATGCCATATCACACGCTAACCGAGTTAAGCCTGGCCTGAGGATATTATAATGGATCACTATCCCTTTCTTGCTAATTGGCTCAAGGTCCTGTTGTGTATTGGTGGCATTTAGACTAGCACTACAGTTATGGTTGCCCTTATTAACTTGTGCACACATAACGTAATGTTGTTCCTTAGCAAAAACATTAAAAGACATCAACCCCAATATTAAACCAACAATAAATAGCTTCTTCATAATTTATTCTCTCCATAATAATTACTGCTTCACCATCACGCACTAACAAATTAGCGCCAACTACTCATCACATGATGAGATGATGAACTTTAACACAATCATAAACCGCCTGACTATGCCTAGACCTAGCTACATTCTTATCTGGCATAAAAAAACGACTCTGAAACCTTGGGGGATGCATAATGGTAGGGTAAGGTCTCAGAGCCGTTATAACTCTTCTTGTTGTTAAGTATAGGAGGGAATCTACCATTCAACTACCGTACCAACTACGGTAGTTTTACGGTAATATTGTCATACACTGAATGAGAGTGTACTACCCCGCTTACGGATGCAAATTGCTTGTTTTTTTGCCTCGTTTGGCTTAGCCTGCTCCTCAAATGAATTACTACCGGAGAACACTATGATCCCATATGACAACCCCCATTTTGACAACCATGAACAGATCGTATTCTGTAACGATCCAAACACTGGCTTAAAAGCCATTATTGCCATTCATGATACCCGCCTGGGCCCATCCCTTGGCGGCTGCCGCATGTATCCATACGCCTCATTTGACCAAGCCTTAAATGACGTTTTACGCCTCTCTAAGGGTATGACCTATAAGTCAGCCATAACTGGCCTTAACTTTGGTGGCGGTAAATCCGTTATCATCGCTGACCCTCGTAAACACACCTCTGAAGCTCTGTTCAGAATCTTTGGTCGCTTTGTTAACGGCTTAAACGGTCGCTATATCACTGCCGAAGACGTTGGTACTGACTTACAAGCCATGGAATGGGTAAGAATCGAAACCAAACATGTAGTTGGTATCCCAGCATATCTGGAAGGCTCAGGTGACCCATCTCCTGTTACCGCACACGGAACTTTTGTGGGTATCAAAGCTGCCCTAAAGAAAACTTTTGGCAATGATGATCTAGCCGGCAGAAAGGTTTCTGTTCAAGGTGTAGGCCATGTTGGTTACTTCCTCTGCAAAGAACTGCATGAAAATGGCGCGAAACTTTACGTAAGCGATATTGACAAAGATGCTTTAGCGCGCGTAGTTAATGAGTTTAATGCTAAAGTTGTAGGGCTCGATGATATTTACGGCTTAGATGTCGATGTATTCGCACCTTGCGCACTCGGCGCCATCATTAATGACACAACCATCCCGCAGTTAAAATGCAGCATAGTTGCTGGTGCAGCCAATAACCCTTTAGCAGACGAACCAAAACATGCTCAAGCGCTACATGATAAAGGCATTCTATATGCACCTGATTATGTAATTAACGCTGGCGGTTTAATTAATGTTGCTACCGAATTTTTCCATGCAGCTAGTGATATTGCCGCTGTAAAAACAGAGCGCATTTATGACTCCTTACTAAATATTTTTGATTTATCGGCAGAAGAGAGTGTTTCACCACTTTTTGCAGCCAACAAAATAGCGGAGAAACGTATAGCAGACATTAATTTTACGAAAAATATTTTCACTCGCCATACAAAAAATCGCCGTGGCTAAGAAGTATAAAATAATCGATGGCAATACAGCTGCAGCTGATATTGCCTATCGAACTAATGAGATCTGCATTATTTATCCAATTACACCAGCCTCACTAATGGGCGAGTTAGCGGATGAATGGAGCGGCGAACAAAGACCGAATGTTTACGATACCGTTCCAATAGTAGAACAGATGCAAAGCGAAGGTGGTGCCGCCGGCGCCATTCATGGTGCACTGCAAACTGGCTCATTAGTAACAACTTTTACTGCTTCGCAAGGCCTGCTGCTAATGATTCCCGATATGTATCGCATAGCCGGCGAATTAACCCCAACGGTATTTCACGTAGCATCGCGCGCAGTTGCAACCCAAGGCATGACAATCTACTGTGAACACTCCGATGTTATGGCAACACGCGCCACCGGGTTCGCATTTCTAAGTTCGAGCACTGTCCAAGAAGCCCACGATATGGCGCTCATTGCTCAGGCTGCTACGCTTAAATCAAAAATACCATTTCTACATTTTTTCGATGGTTTTCGCACCAGCCATGAAATCAACAAAATTAGTTATATTTCTGATGATGAAATAAAACAGATGCTTGATAACGAATATATTCAACAACTTCGCCAAGAACGCATGAGCCCAGATAATTCTACAGCGCGTGGCGTAATTTATAACTCTGATATATATTTCCAACAACGCGAAACAATTAACCCCTACTACAACAAAACTCCAACAATCGTTAATGAATATATGCAACGTTTTGCAAAATTAACCGGACGCAAATATAACCTAGTCGAATATTTCGGCCATCCACAAGCCGAGAAAATTATCGTTATTATGGGCTCTGCAACTCAGACCGTACGCGAAACAATCGAATTTCTAAAAGATGAAAAAATAGGCGTTATCCAGATTCGACTATTTCAACCATTCCCACAGCAGGCTTTTATAGCCGCCATTCCAACCACATGTAAAACGATAGCAGTTCTTGATCGCTGCAAAGAGCCAGGCGCTGCCGGCGAACCACTCTATCAAAAGATAGCGACAACAATATTAGAATATGCCACACAAAGCTCGCAAATGCCCCCAAGAATAATTGCCGGCCGTTACGGCATTGGCGGCAAAGAATTCACCCCTGCCATGGTAAAAGCAATATATGATGAGCTAAACAAGGAAGCTCCAAAACAACATTTCACCATAGGCATTAATGATGATGTAACACACAGCTCATTAACATATGATCAGAGCTTTAATATTGCCTCAGCAAATAGGTGCGCAATTTTCTACGGTCTCGGCGCCGATGGCACCGTTAGCGCAAATAAAAACAGCATAAAAATAATCGGCGAAGCAACAGACAACCAAGTACAAGCATATTTTGTGTATGACTCACGAAAATCTGGCTCACGCACCATCTCACATTTACGCTTTGGCCCGAACACCATTCGCTCAGCATATTTGATTTCGCAAGCAGGATTCGTAGGCTGCCATCAATTTAGTTTTATTAACACGTTAAATGTTGTAGACGACGCTAAAGACGAGGCAACTTTACTTTTAAACAGTCCATTTTCTGCTGAAGAAGTATGGCCATATTTAGCAACTAAAACACAGCAAAAAATCATCGATAAAAAAGTAAAACTCTATGTAATTGATGCCTATAAATTAGCCACTGAAATTGGTCTTGGCTCACGCATTAACACCATCATGCAAACTGGTTTTTTCGCGCTAACAGATATTATTCCAACTGAAGAAGCAATAAATAGAATTAAAGACACCATAAAAAGCACCTACGCAAATAAAGGTGAAGCCGTAATCAATAAAAATATTGATGCCGTAAATGCAGCCCTAGCAAATATCAAACAAGTCGCTATTCCAGATACTGTTATAACAACAATACAGCACACCAAACAACATAATCCAAAGCATGCCATTACGTTACAAATGCTTGATCATGCCGGCGACGACATACCAGTCAGCGCCCTTCCAGCCAATGGCACCTACCCAATTGGCACAACAAAACTAGAACAACGCGATATCTCGCCTCTAGCGCCAGTATGGAATAGCGAGACCTGCATTCAATGTGGACGCTGTAACCTAGTCTGTCCACATGGCGTCATTCGCACTAAACACTATGCAAATTCCCGATTAAAAAATGCTCCTGTAACATTTCAAAGCACAAAATATAAAAACAAGAATCATCCTGACGATGCCTACACCATTCAGGTATATCCTGAAAATTGCACAGGTTGCGGGCTCTGCGTAGCCTCCTGTCCTGTGCAACAAAAATCGCTCATGCTTGAACCTAAAAAAGCACGCATTAGTGCAGAACGCGCTAATATTAATTTCTTTGATCAGCTGCCTAACATCAGTATTCACGAATTAGAACAGCTATCAGTTAACTCAACGCAATTTCTACAACCACTGTTTGAATTCTCAGGCGCCTGCGCTGGTTGCGGTGAAGCCCCATATGTTAAATTACTCTCGAAGCTTTTTGGGCATCGTCTATTAATCGCTAACGCCTGTGGTTGCTCATCAGTATTTGGCGGCAATCTCCCAACATCCCCTTGGACCTGTAATGATAGAGATCAAGGCCCAACCTGGTCGAGCTCACTGTTTGAGGATAATGCGGAATATGCGCTTGGCTTTGAATTAAGCGAAATGAAACAAAACGCACAAGCTAAAGAGTTATTACAAAAACTATCCGGAACAATTAATCAAACATTAGTAACTGACATTATTAATGCTGCACAAACAACTAATCAAGAGATAGAACAACAACGCATTAGAGTTCAAAACTTAAAACAGCAACTAAATGAACTCAATACACCTGATGCTAAAAACGCAACTATTCACCATCCCCGTTATCCCGTACTTGATACGAGATCCATAGGTACACGTAGTGTGCAATCTTCTAAACACAGCGTGGATTCCGCGGTCAAGCCGCAGAATGACGTTAAACAGTTGTCTAAAGACTTACTTACACTGGCTGATTTTCTGGTAAAACATAGCGTCTGGGCAGTTGGTGGTGATGGTTGGGCGTATGATATTGGTTTCGGTGGTTTAGATCATGTAATCGCCAGCGGCAGAAATGTGAACATGCTCGTGCTTGATACCGAAGTTTATTCCAATACCGGCGGCCAAGCATCCAAAGCCACCCCGCGTGCTTCAGTAGTAAAATTTGCAGCGCAAGGCAAACTCAAAGCTAAGAAAGATCTCGCTCAGATAGCGATGACCTATGGTGATGTTTATGTAGCCAGTATCGCTCTAGGAGCCAATCCAACCCAGGCCATAAAAGCCTTTATCGAAGCTGAAAATTATCCAGGGCCATCACTGATAATTGCCTACTGCCACTGCATCGCCCACGGCATAGAGATGCACCAAGGTTTGAACCAACAAGAGCTAGCAGTTAAATCTGGCTATTGGCCACTCTTTCGTTTTGACCCGCACCGCAAAGAAGATGGAAAAAATCCACTGCAACTAGATTCAAAAACTCCCACGATCCCATTTAGCGCCTATGCAGAAAATGAAAATCGTTATAAACTTTTGCTACGCAACAACCCTACGCGCGCTAAAGAACTAATGCGCCTAGCTGCAAAAGATGCGCATGCTCGCTTTGAAAAACTGGAAAAAATGGCGAAGGAATAATGAGTAAAAAAAGCCTCTTTATTGCAGACTTACATTTACAGGCATCTAACCCTGAAAAAAACAGTAGATTTATACACTTTCTAGAGACAACCGCCAAAAATGTACACGCACTATATATTTTAGGAGACTTTTTCGAAGTCTGGCTTGGTGACGATGATAACGCAGATTACCTTAAGGCAATTAAAGCTGTACTAAAAAACTACACAACTAAACACAAACTATATTTCATGCGTGGCAATCGTGACTTTCTGCTCGGAAAAAAATTCTGCAATGAAACGGGAATAGAATTAATCGATGATCCAACCGTAATCAACATAAATAACACTCCAACGCTATTAACACATGGTGATATTTACTGTTCAGATGACCCATGGCATTTGCGCTATAGAAAGGTTGTAAACAACAAATTTCTTCAGTACTTCGTATTATTATTACCACTTAAAGTACGCAAGCTACTGGCATCAATACTTCGCAAACGCAGTAAAAAGAATCGAGTTAACAACCCGAAACAATCATACGATATTCCCTTCGAGACGCTGATAAATACCATGCAAAAATATCAAGTAACGCAATTAATTCACGGACATATACATAAAGAAATAAAACAAGAAATAGTAATCGACGAAGTCTTATGCAAACGCTTTAGCCTACCTGAATGGAATAACCATAAAAATACATTAATCATGTAGCAACTGTATTGCTTATGAACCGTAGAGACACCCAACCTGGGCGTCTCAATGCTATTAATGATCTCCGCTGCGTAGTGCCGCGCATTTTAATATTCTTCCAGGATTATCACTTTAGGATCGCTATAAATACATCCATGTACGCTACCTCTTGGTGTGATTCTGTCTATGACGCAACGAATCGCGTCTCTACGCTATAATTTATCTCCACACACAACGCTGTTTAACAATCTTCCGACAATAGCGTCTACGCGCATAACGTCTATGACAAACTGGAACTCTTACACGCTTGGTAACTTGCACATTTTTACAAACTCTTTCATTAATATGCATATGCTTTAAAATCCTAATTGGACGATTAAAACAACGACGCTCAGTAACAACTTGCGTACGGTACCGCATATGACAAACTTTTCTACGATGTCGCGCTGGATAACATTTTGTTGTAACAACTGTCCTCTTCACACGACCAGGTGGACAATATATAGCCATAGCAGAAACACTAAAGACCGATAGGACTAAAATAAGAACAAACTTCTGCATACAAATATCCTCAGATTAACTAGTTGACATAAAAAAAACTCCCCGCAGTAAAACCACGGGGAGCTTCCCAAATAGATTTTAAATGCAGCTTATTTTACGATAAACCCTACAAACACGTCTAGGATAATAGGTCGTATAACGTCTCACTGTACAAAAACGCCGTGGGTAACAGCGACGTACAGGATAACTACGACAATATGACCGCGGATAACGCCTTACATAACGCACACGACGACAATAGCCATAACGACAGTAGCGACGCCAATAAACACGAGTATACCATCTACGCACACAACGTCTTACATATCTCGTATGACAATAACGTCTGGTATAACAATAGCGACGCTTACGTGTAACTGGACGTCTAACAATCCTACATCTTCGATAAGTACGCACAACACGTCTTGTCCCAGGAGGACAACCATAAACAACATAAACAGCTGGAATTAAAAGACCGCAAGCAACGAGAAGCAATAAAAACCGTTTCATAACGAGATCCCTCTAAGTAGTTATTCCAATAAATCAAACACTTGGGATTATATGTTAACCAAACCCCGAATGCAATAATCCAACTACGCCCCGAAAGTAAACTCGACAACTTTCTCCTGCAAATCCTGCAGCTTCAATTTTGTATAGTCCTTTGGTATATGCACAAATTCGGCACAGTTAAACTTCATATGTCCATTAAGCATCCCATAAAACTGCGGCGATGCGACAACTATCAACTGTTCATATGCATGTGCGTTATGCCCAATCTGCACCTCCTGCGCCAACTCCAAAGCAAAATTATCAGCCTCAATCTCTTTAGGATTGTTCTTCTCATAAGCACTACGCGCCGAAGTACCAACTTGATAATGCCCAGGACGATCCGTTACTAGGTCACTACCCTTCTCACGACTCTCCGGATGCTCAAACTCCTTAACCAAAACCATATCCTTCATCCGCACATTCTCAGAACTGTAAATGGCAGCACAACTAGCATTCGCAACTAAAATCCAGGTTTGCATATCATATCCTCCTAATAATTATTTCAGTAAAATTATAGTAAGTTTCATAAACTAACGCCAGCAAGATATTGCAATTAAAACAACTCCCGACTACGCAAAGGCCTATCACGTAAAAGAGAATTAATTAGTTGGCGCATAAGAGCTTTGGTCTCCTTCAGAACAACAGCCTCTGACAAGTCATCTTCCGCCAAAGACAATAGCGTCGCACCAGAGAAAATGCTTGTTGTACTTATATTGCTACCTGGCAAAAACCCGTGTTCATGTTCATAATAATAATATTTCTCAGCCTCGATTATTTCGCCAATAGCCGTATGTGTTAACTCTAACCCATATCCAATATCCATTAATAATTTCTTTTCAAAAATACGCAGCGCACTTTGAATACTCCCTACTGATGCTAATTGATGCAACGTTTCCCCGTATGACAAAAATAGACTTGGATGCGGATCATCACGATGTAGTAGCTTTACCAATAGTTCATTAATATAAACACCGCTTAACAAACCATTTCCAGATAAACTCACCCCTAAGCCATTGGATTCAATTTTTGATAACGATACCAAATCAGTTCGTCCAGACCAGGAAACCAACAGTGGTACAAATGGCAGCAACAATCCGCGCTTTCTCGAACTCTTCACCCCGCGCGCTACAGCATGCACCCGCCCATAATCACGCGTAAATAGATCAACCAACAGACTATTATCACGAAAGGCTCGTGTGTGTAGGATAAATGCTGGTTGTAGCGATACGCGTTGCATGTTGCTATCATACACAACATGAAATTAAGCTACAAAAGCATTGGATGCGTTACTCTTGTTTTCTGTCTGTTACTCATCAAGACCGCTCTTGCTAAACCGATACCGGTGATTATTGACACTGATCTTGCCTCTGATGACGTACAAGCAATTACCTATATCCTGCATCAACCAGCATTTGCGGTAAAGGCGATTACTATAAGCTCGACAGGTGAAGTGACATGCAAGCATGGACTTAGCATCTTAAATGGCATATTAACTTATTTAGACCAGAAACATATTCCTATCGCTTGCGGGCATACCAAGAATTTTAGCAAACAACCAAATAAGTTTCCGGCTATTTGGGTTAAACGTGCTAATAATTTTTTGGGAATTAAATTGCCAACAAGCAGAGACATTGTTGTCAAAGATTCTGCGACGCATTTAATCACATCGATACTCCAAAACAACGTAGAGACGCCCAACCTGGGCGTCTCTT
>JAGLTR010000009.1 GCA_023135155.1 Gammaproteobacteria bacterium | reverse complement strand
GTGGATCAAAAAAGTCGTATTCAATTGCATAACCTGGCTCCACAATAACAGCATCCTCTAAACCTTTAATGCTGTGCACCAATTGTTCCTGTGTCTCTACTGAAAGACTAGTAGAAATTCCATTGGGATAAATAAGATTAGTATTTAACCCTTCTGGTTCTAAAAATATTTGATGCGAATCTCTATCTGCAAAACGAGTTATTTTATCCTCAATCGATGGACAATAACGCGGACCAACACCCTCAATTACCCCTGCATATAAAGGCGATTCTTTTAAACCATTTCTAATAATTTCATGCGTATTACTATTCGTATGCGTAATATAACAACTAACTTGTCGCGGATGATCATCAATAGATCCCATAAAAGAAAACACAGGAATAGTTTCATCGCCAGGTTGTTCTTGTATTTTATCATAGCCAATTGTATTACCATCTAAACGCGGTGGTGTCCCAGTCTTTAAACGCTGCACACGAAAGGGTAGTGCGCGCAATTTTTCTGCTAAACTAATTGACGCCGGGTCACCAACTCGACCACCAGAAAAACTTTTTAAACCAATATGAATTTTGCCGTCCAAAAAAGTACCAACAGTTAAAATAACTTTGCGCGCTATTATCTGTTCACCTAGATTGGTAATCACCCCTTGCACAATATTATTTTTAATAACTAGATCATCGACCGCCCCTTGCCGAATCTCTAAGTTTTCCTGCTGCTGTAAAAATTCTAAAATCGCCTGCTTATATAAAACCCGATCGACTTGCGCCCGTGTCGCGCGCACAGCTGGCCCCTTGCTAGAGTTCAGAACCCGAAACTGAATCCCGGCGCGATCCGCCGCCAGCGCCATCACACCACCCAAAGCATCAACCTCTTTCACTAAGTGGCTCTTACCAATACCGCCAATCGAAGGGTTACAGGAAAGCTCGCCAATGGTATCGATGTTATGGGTAACCAACAGAGTCTTAACCCCAATACGTGCAGCTGCCAACGCCGCTTCAACACCAGCGTGACCACCACCAACAACAATGACATCAAAAGCATATTTCATAGATTTCACTACAATTCCATCAGGACAAAAAAATCGTCCCCCTGCCATAAACACAAAAACAGTGTCACCCTGCTAAAAACGCAGTCATTCTGCGGCTTGACCGGAGAATCCACACCTGGATCTCGCGGTTAAACCGCGGGATGACATCGCATAACACGTATCATAGCGTAGAGACGCGATTTATCGCGTCTCAATCACGGCGCCATAGTAAAAGCAGCCGCCCCCACAAGCAATGCATTTCATAAAACACATGCACCTCCATTACTAATGGAGACTTTAGTAGCAAAATCACCATTGACAATGGAGGTTTTTAGGCTAAAATATCCATTACCAATGGAGATTAGCAATGAACAAACAAGAGCTACGCGAAATCGTTAGCGATCAACATCAACAAAAACTAACCCCATTTAATGATGGGCTCATCCAAAGAGATGCTCTACCCAAGGTGCAGTACTACCTAAAGTCCGAGCAAATATTGGTCATCTCAGGTATAAGGCGCTGTGGCAAATCAACCCTCCTGCAGCAGATTCGCAAACAGACACCAAACTCCGATTATTACCTCAACTTTGATGATGAGCGCCTAATTCACTTTACTGTAGACGATTTTCAAAAACTGGTAGAAGTTTTCATAGAACTATACGGCGAACAACACAACTACTACTTCGATGAAATTCAAAATATTCCCGCCTGGGAAAGGTTTGTACGTCGACTACATGACGCTGGTGAACAAGTAATCGTAACCGGCTCAAACGCTTCAATGCTCAGCCAAGAATTGGGCACACATCTCACCGGTCGTCACTATCAATTACAACTATACCCATTCTCATTTAAAGAATATCTGCGCTATAAAAAAATTGATGCAGAGGATCAATTATCTACGACTGCAAAAATAACATTACAAAAAGCCATGATGTCGTATATTGAAACTGGTGGTATGCCGGGATACTTAGCTACCATGCAAAAAGAATACCTGCGCTCTGTTTATGAAAATATTCTATATCGTGATATTGTGGCTCGTTATCACATCAATAAAATACCAGAATTAAAAGATCTAGTTTACTACGCCGCAAGCAATATAGGATCTATAGTCAGTTTCAATAAAATTAAAAACATGTTAAATATTCGCAGCGCTACTACGGTGAAAGATTTTTTCGGTTTTTTACGTAACAGCTATCTTTTTTTTCTATTACCGAAATTTGATTATTCAGTCAAAAGACAAGTGTTAGCCAATAAAAAACTCTACACCCTGGATACAGGAATCGCTCAATTACTGGGATTTCATTTCTCCCAGGATATCGGTCACTTATTGGAGAATATTGTGTTTATTGAGCTTATGCGACGTGAACACGATCTTTACTATCATCAGCAAGATAAAGAGTGTGACTTCGTGATCAAAGATAACAACCGTGTAACACAAGTAATTCAAGTAACAACATCACTAGAAGATAAAGCAACCAAAGAACGTGAAATTAACGGACTGGTTGACGCTATGAAAGAGCACCAGTTACAAGAAGGGTATATCTTAACGCTTGATGAATCTAGTGATGAATCGATAATGATTAACGACAAAAAGTGCACAATAAAGATAATACCTGTTTGGCGCTTCTTACTTACCGACACAAAACTCGGAGAAGATGCGATCTAAAAGATCTTCGGTGTAGACTTCACCAGTGATTACACCCAAATAATTTTGCGCCATACGCAGCTCTTCTGCCAACAACTCAGCTGGTTGATTGTTATTAGCGCAGGTAATAGCTTGCTCTAAACACTCTTCGGTTTGTTGTAGCGCATCCAGATGACGTCGTCGTGCACTAAACACACCTTCACTTGTCGTCTTGAATCCGGCTCGCTGTTTTATTTCTTTTTCCAATAGGTTTAAACCCTGCTGCTCTTTTACAGAAACATAAACGGTTTTTATATTATCGACCACATCTTCTTTTGGTTTCATCGCGTCTTGATCAATTTTATTGCGAACTATAACTATTTTATCTAATAATTTATCGTAAGGAGCCAAATCGACATCATCACTATCTGTAACCAATAGAATAAAATCCGCACTATTTATCGCTAGCCAAGCACGGTTAACTCCCTCTTGCTCAATCACATCAGAGCTCACTCGAATTCCAGCAGTGTCAATAATATGCAGCGGCAAACCATCAAGATTAATATACTCCTTTAGAAGATCGCGTGTTGTTCCAGGAATATCGGTAACAATAGCTGAATCATGGCCACAAAAATAATTTAATAAACTAGATTTACCGACATTAGGTTTACCAGCGATAACGACACTAACCCCATCACGCAACAAGCTACCTTGCACGGCCTTTATTTTAATAGATGTTATCTGCTGTAAAACTTCATTAATAGTTGTGGATATTTTCTCAGAAGTTAAAAACTCAATCTCTTCTTCAGTAAAATCAATCTCAGCTTCAATATAAGTTCTTAGCTCCATAATTTGCGCGGCAACCGCAAAAACAAGTTTAGAAAAATCGCCCTGCAAAGATTTAATAGCAGAACTTGCAGCCTGCACTGAAGAAGCGCTTACTAGATCTGCAACCGCTTCAGCCTGAGTTAAATCAAGCTTGCCATTTAAAAATGCACGCTCAGAAAATTCTCCTGGACGCGCTAACCTAGCACCCAATCCTAAAATTCTTTGTAGCAACCGATCTAGAACAACAGCACCACCATGCCCATGAAACTCAACAACATCCTCACCAGTAAAAGAGTTAGGTCCAGGAAAAAACAGTACTAAACCATGATCAATAACACTGTTACTAGCATCTAAAAACTTTGCTAAATCAGCATAACGAGGTTGGGGGATTTTACCAATAACGGCTTTAACGATGCTGGTTGTCGCAGAGCCGGAAACACGAATAATTCCGACGCCACCACAACCAGTAGCTGTTGCTTGCGCAACAATAGTATCTACAAAAGTATTATTTAGTACTTTTGACTTTTTCTTTGATTTGACCTTTTTCATATTTACGCAAGATATGCCATTGTTGCAAAATTGAGAGGACATTATTTACCAGCCAATACAAAACCAAACCCGAAGGGAAAGATAAGAATATACCTGTAAATATAACTGGTAAAAACATCATAACCTTTGCTTGCGTTGGATCCGGTGGTGCAGGATTTAACTTCTGCTGGAAGAACATGCTAATACCCATCAAGATGGGGAGAATGTAGTATGGATCATGTACAGATAGATCATGAATCCAAAACATAAATGGCGCCTGTCTTAATTGCACAGCTTCCAATAACACATAGTATAAAGCGATGAACACTGGGATCTGGATCACCATCGGTAAACAACCACCCAGTGGGTTAACTTTTTCTTTACGGTAAAGCTCCATTGTCGCTTTACTCATCTCCTGCTTATTATCAGAATGGCGCTCACGCAACATCTTCATTTTTGGAGCTAAAGATCGCATCTTCGCCATGGAGATATAACTAGTTTCGGAGAATTTATAGAAAACAAGCTTAATTAACACGGTAACAAGAATTATCGACCAACCCCAGTTACCAATAACATTATTAATATGTTGCATCACCCAAAAAACGGCGATGGACAATAACCACAACCAACCGAAATCAATAGTGTGATCAAGACCTTTAGCCAGTGGGGCTAAATTATCTTTTATTTCAGGGCCAATATAAAACTTAGAGCTAACATTAACGGTTTTACCTAAAGCAACATTAAGAGGCGTAGTCGTTCCGACAGTATAAATATCATCTTTTACGTTAGAATATTGTGAATGCGCCTGTGTTTGATTAGGAATCCATGAGCTTAAAAAATAACGCTGCTGCATAGCAACCCAGCCGCCCTGTACTGTACGAGCTAGATCATGCTTATCCATATCAGAATAAGTTAATTTTTCGTATGGTGTTTTAGGGCTAGAAACAGAGGCGCCATTATATGTGTGTAATCGGAAAAATCCTGTAGCACCTTTTAGCTTTTTGCGCTGAATCTGATTAAAGACTTTACCGGTAATATTCTTACCAGAACTATTTATTATTTTATAGTTAACATCAACAACATAACTTCCAGGAGTGAACGCCAATGTTTTGGTAACCGTCACGCCATTACGCTTCCAATTAAAATTAACAGCTAACTGTTTTTGCCTAGAAGCTAACTGATAGGTTTTGCGCGCTACTGAGTACTGTAGTGGTTTATGCTTTTGAATTCCCTGCAAACCGCTTTGTGCGACATATAAATTATCAGCGCTATCGCTAAGGATGCGAATAGGAGCACTGTTTGGTTTTTGCGTGGCAGGATATTTTATTAGATCAGCTTTAAGAATGTTGCCACCTAAAGTATCGATAGCAAGACTTAAAACATCTGTTTTAATATTTATAACTCTATTCGCTGGCGCTGGTGCGATAACGCCATTAGCTGCTTGCGCTTTTTGCGCGACACTACTTTGTGATTGAGTTTGAGTTTGATTTTGGGTTTGAGTTGTAACGGTTTTCTGCTGCGCTTGTTGTTTAGCTGCTATTTGCGCACTATCTTGTTGCCAAGCTGTCCATAAAGAAAAGGCGACGACACCTAGAGCTAAATATAAAAACAGTTTTCTTAATTCCATAATACTTATTGTCTCTTTGTTGTTTTAGGTTCTGGAACTGGATCAAATCCACCAGGGTTTAATGGATGGCAGCGTACTATTCTGCGTAACGCCAACCAACAACCATAAAATACGCCATGCTTTGTTATGGCCTCTGTCGCATATTGCGAACAAGTTGGATAAAACCGACATCGCGGTCCTAGCAATGGGCTGATAAGATACCGATAAATCGCTATCAATACAATCAATATCTTGCGCCCTAAGAGGCTAGTTTTTTCAATAAGTTGTCTATACATTGGCGTAAATTTTGGTTATCTAAATCATTAACATCTTTGTAGACACGAATCACAATATCAATGCCAGCGAGCTCATGCTTATGGTGCCGAAAACTCTCTTTGATGGTCCGCTTGATACGATTACGCTTCACAGCGTGCTTCACATATCTTTTAGCGACGATAATAGCTATCCGTGGGGAGCCCACCAGGGTATTTGGTCGTGTAAATGCCGCCATACAGCCTCCAGAAGTCTTTCTGGACGCGGATAGTACACTTTGGATCTGAGGTCTGGTCTTCAGTCGAAATAAAGATGAGAAGGAGTAATCCATTAACCTATTAAGCGCTTAATACTTTACGCCCTTTTGCTCGACGACGGTTAATGACCGATCTCCCACCCTTAGTAGCCATACGGGCTCTAAAGCCATGAGTGCGTTTACGTTTTATGTTACTTGGTTGAAATGTTCTTTTCATAATTTTATCTCTTCTACCCCTTTAGGGACCGTGCATGATAGGTAAGAGCACGATTGTTGTCAAATGGTTTATGATCACTATCGCGAACATGTTCCGCGTAGAGACGCATAGCTATGCGTCTCTACGCTTTGTTATCTTTCTATATAATTGTTCTTATATATAAGATTATTGTTATTATTACTGAGGCCTTTTTCTGTGCATATAAATCTTAATATGATAATTATGAATGGGTTATCTTGAATTTACTGAATTATAACCTATTCATTAGCTGTGTGTTTGTTGTGGATAACTAAGTCGATAATTGCGGATAAATTAAATCACATTTTTATCCACAGGTAACACACAGGTAATCCTATGCTTAATCGGTAAGATGTGTGGATTTAAAATCACGCCATCTAATACCGCAAATTGCTAAAACCATAAAATAGATAATAGCTGCGCCTAATAATGGTGGCATTAAATGCATGACACGCTGTTTCCAGCCATATTGAAACCAAATGCTAAGCTTAGTAGAGGTAAAGAAAAGAAACGCGCCCATGGCGATATTAGCGATCAAGAGACGAATGAAAAACCTCAACCAACCTTTTTTAGGGTTAAATATTTTGTGGCGTCGTAAGTTATAAAATAAAAGCCCTGAGTTGATAAAGGCGGCTAAAGATGTTGATAAAGCAAGTCCAGCATGTGCCAAGGGGAATATTAATATAAAATTGAATGCAGCGTTACAACTAACGGCAAAGATAGCAATTTTTACTGGAGTTTTAAAATTTTGCATTGAATAAAAACCAGTGACTAAAACCTTAATTAACATAAACGCAGGAATACCAACCGCGAAGGCCATAACGCTTTTACGCGTCATAATTACATCAAAGGCGGTAAATTTTCCATGCTCAAGTAGGGTGGAAAGAATCGGACCTGATAGGAAGAATAGACCAATCGCAGCCGGAATACCCATTAATAAAATCCAACGCAAAGCCCAATCTAAAGCTGCGGAAAACTCTTCGGGTGATTTATTTGCATGCTTGCGCGAGAGATGCGGCAAGACGACGGTAGCAATCGCAATTCCAAAAACACCCAATGGGAAATTAGTTAAGCGGTCAGAAAAATAGAGCCAGGTGATGCTACTCTCACGTAAAAATGAAGCGAACACAGTATCAAGTAAAATGCCAATCTGTACAACAGAGACGCCCAGGATAGCTGGTACCATTAACTTAATAACGCGTCTTACCCCTTCATCGCGCCAACATATTTTCGGACGTGGCAGACGATGAATGCGCCACAAGAATGGCAATTGAAAACATAATTGAATGATTCCACCCAAAAACACACCCCAAGCTAGAGCAGTGACTGGGTGATGAAAATGTGGCGCCAGTACCACTGCGGCGAAGATAAGGGCTATATTTAGTAAAACAGGAGTAAATGCAGGAACACTAAAGATATCATAGCTATTGAGTATTGCGCCCCCAAAGGCGGTGAGAGATATGAATAGTAAGTATGGGAAGGTAATACGCAACATCCCGGAGGCTAAGCTAAAACGGGTTGGATCATGTAAAAATCCTGGCGCAAAAATCATCACCAATATTGGCGCCACAATTACTGCAATAACAGTAACAATGAACAGGACTAGAGCTAGGGTTCCCGCCATGCGATCAATAAACAAGCGCGCATCAGATTCGCTACGGTTCTGACGATATTCAGATAACACGGGGACAAATGCTTGCGAAAAGGCTCCCTCAGCGAACAAGCGTCGCATAAAATTCGGAATACGAAAGGCGACTAAAAAAGCATCAAAACCGGCTGAGGCACCAAAGACGTTGGCGCAAACAATTTCACGCACCAAGCCAACAACTCGGGAGATGATGGTCATGCCGGAAACGGTATAACCAGAGCGCAGCAAACTATGCTTTTTCTTCTTACTCATTGGGCAAAATATCCTATGGGTCAAAACACCATAGGGGACTGTTGCAAACCGAATTTATGCGGCATTAATACGATAAAAATAGCCTCAAAGCTTGTCCCGGACTTGATCCGGGAGGCTCATTTATCGATATATAAACTGCGTGTTTTTCGCCGATTTTTCTCGCATTACTGCTCACCTAAATTCGGTTTGCAACAGCCCCCGTAGAGACGCCCAATTTTGGCGTCTCCAACACCAGCAGGCGCCACTTTAGCACGGGTCAGACTCGATTTGCCATACTTAACAAGCGCCAGCCTCAGGGCCACCTCATTAAAAATTATGCACTAATGACGTAAAGTCGTATCATTTCAAACTTTAACCACACAAGGAGCTTGAAATGGAGGACAAACAGTCTGGTTTCATTGATTTTTTTAAGGACATTCCGGATCACAGGATTGATAGACGTAAATTACATAGTGTAGAAGAAATCCTGTTAGTAACATTTTGCGGCATGATCTCAGGTTGTGATAGCTGGAATGATTTGGAGCTTTTTGGTAAAACGAAGCTGGATTATTTAAGAAGATATCTGTCATATGACAACGGAGCTCCCAGTGATGATACCTTGCGGCGGTTTTTTCGAGTACTAGACCCGGAGGTTTTTGAGTCATGCTTTATAAAGTGGGTGCATTCATTTCAGCTTGATCTGACTAATAAGATTGTTGCAGTTGATGGAAAAACATCTCGTCGTAGCTTTGATGGTGATAATAAACCGATGCATGTAGTAAGCGCCTTTGTTAGTGAGCTGGGCATTACTTTGGGACAATTAAAGACAGCGGATAAAAGTAATGAAATAACAGCAATCCCAGAGCTTTTAGACTTGTTGGATATAGCAGGCTCAATTGTGACCATTGATGCTATGGGAT
>JAGLTR010000089.1 GCA_023135155.1 Gammaproteobacteria bacterium | reverse complement strand
GGCATATAGTGATCGACCTTTAAAGTTGAGCTAAAGCCATCCCACCAATCAAACCAAAAACAAGCGCCAACTACCTTGTAATGAATACACGATGTTGTTGCAGAAAGCGTGTCTTGTACGACATTAACCGTATTTATTTCACCACCTTCTGCCAAAACTAAAACTGGCAAGAACATAAGCAATATAACTGCCTTTTTGATACTTTTTATTAGTGTTGCCATTTTTCATACTCCGAGATTGCTCTGCTGAAATTGGTTTCGCCATATACAACCGCCTTACCATGTTCGAAAACTATTGCCGGGTATTTTTTTAGCCTGTATTTTGCGGCCAAAAATCGACCCATATACGCTTTCTTTAGTTGTGCTGTATTACCAAGAAAGTGCTGTCTTGCCTGCTGTAGAACCTTGTCTTTGGACACACCCTCAGTTTGCAGACTTTTCAGCTGTGTGTTTATTGCACTCACAAACTCATTAGCACTATCCAATCTATAGTAATTTAGCTTTACAGTAGCACCCGAGATATAACTTATATTTACTGGGTGCATACTATCTGTAAATATCTCTACATATAAATGTGATTTAGCATAACCGACTATACTTAGCATAATTAGGCTCACGAAGAGCATGCTCTTTTGTAAATTTTTACCTATATACATAATATTGCTCCTCATTTAGTCACTTGTTTTTAACACGTTTTTTGGCGCCAGTTTTCCCATCATTCTGGCTGCTACCATATGCGCCGCTGTAATTTCTGCGCAGCCGTACGTTTCCACCAAATCCCTGCGCTCTGCTTTCTCAGGTTTTTCCGTCATAGCTATAGCCAAGGCCAGTCTTGGCGGAACATTACGAAATAACCCCTTAAAACGATTACAGAGCAATACACCTTCGACATATTTACCTGATGCCTTTCGAACTGACCTAAACAGTGATCGCTCTTCATTGGTCAGAGGTTTAAAGCGTTCAACCTCTACCATCTCAGCCTCACTCATGCCCAAACAAACCCAAAACTCAATCATCGAAAGCATCTTGCGCGCATCATCAGGGAAATCTTGGACATTCTGAGTTGCAAGCCAGAGCCAAAGACCTATCTTTCTCGACATTTTTGAACACTTAGTTAAATAAACTGCTGTTAAGATATTCTTAGTAATAATATGAATTTCATCACCATAAAAAACTGTAAACCTATCGTCATATTGATTTTGTTCAGCAAGAGACATGGATTTATTCATCGCACCCATGAAAGCTAAAGCACGATGCGCTTCGTAACCTTCATCTTTAAAAATACCCATTTCGAAAATAGTTACATCAGCATCCGGCCATATGTCACCCGGGCGGTTAAAGATCAAACTCGAAAGATGATCTTTACAGAAGAACTCCGCACTATCCGCCATCTCTCTAACGCGTCCTGATTTTTGAGCGTTACTACCTTGATTTGCGATCTCTTCTGCAATTACTCTTAATGCAATAACTAAATCAGAGATAATCATCTGTTTGCCCTTATTTTGATTTGCAGCTTTTGCAGCTCTTATAATTGCATCGATTATTATCATTCGATCTTGTCGGGTGATCTTTTCTTGCTCTCGTTTTTCACCACCTGTTATTAATAACTGCGCAGCTAAAGCCATCTCCCCCAAATAATCGCGATTTTCTATATCACCATGCAGATCTTCTTCTGTAGCATCGTTCTTACTTGCAGCAAACTCTTCTTCTAATTCGTTTTCGCTACTCTCAATTACTGCTCTCTCTTTATAACTATCAGTTGCTGCTATCTGTTCAAGCATCTTTTCGCTATCGGCAAATGGATTTAACGCTGGTGGATTAGTAAGAGAGATCTCGACGCGGTTAACTTTTAAGCCCTGTGATTTAAAATAATCACTCAACAGACCAAAAGAGTTACCCGCATCAATAACAACAAGGCGCGGCCTGTATGTCGCCATTAAATGCATCATTAAATAAACGCAAGTAGCAGACTTGCCAGCTCCAGTGCTTCCCAAAAGGAGCAAATGCGAGTTGTTGTCTTTATCATCACTATTAAACGGGTCGAGTGTAAATGGCTCACCGCAACGGTTATACATCGGTATTGCTGGATGCCCTGTTCCCCGCTCTCTACCGTAAAGAGGCAATAACTTTGCTAACTGCTTACCAAACAAATAACGACTTCGATACATCCAGTTTTTATCAAACTGATAGGAATAACACATAGGCAGAAAACGCAAATAACTATCCACTGGCGTTAGATCATTATCACCATCAACCACATACATGCCATTATTTGATAACAGAGTTTCAACCTCCGTTTCTTTTTGATATAAATCAGCTAAATCATTACCACGTATATAAACGCCCATAACAGCAGGAAATAGGTAGTTACTAGATTCAATCTCTCGCTTTGCCATCGCACAATCTTCACGGGCCATTTCAGCGTTGGTGCTATTACTACGCCTCGTGCTGTTTTCAATTCTGAAAATATGATTTTTCACATGTTCTTGGGACGTGATAATTACTGTTAAAACAAAAACCGAACCTTCTGGGAATTTATCAAACAATGCATAGTAGTTATTGCCAAACTTTCGCTCTTGAGACAGATGCCCAATCTTTGGCAAGCTGTTTAGTCCTGCAATAGTAATCAGCTTGTGGGGCTGTTCATCAAAATACCATACACCCTTTTCTTGATCTGATTTTGGAATTGCATGAAAAAAACGTTCAGAAAAATCATAACCAAAAGGCATATTCTCATCACCAGGATATGGACAGCTTGTCAGAAGATCATCTACAGAAGCAAAGCCACGCGGATTAGGATTAAACCACCGTACCATCCAATTATGAAAATCTGCCCCTGTTAATCTCTTCGCTTTAACACCCGCACCCTTCAGACTACCAATAAATGACTGAGCTATATTATTTAAATCCTCAGTAACAGTTCTACCCTTGCGCAGCTTAGCTTTTGCATGCATTCTGCGATAAATAACTGCTCTTATTTTGCGTATTTTTCCGCGATAAATATTACCGCTTACTTTATCATCTAAAAATATCCCCGTAGGCTTAGTCATAAAAGCGCAATGCTCTTTGAGCATAGCAAAATAGCTTTTAGCATATTCAGTATTTAGCGCTTCAGGTTTTGCATAGTTTTCACATGTCTCATAAAAACTCTTAAAACTCAGTTCATCCTGCAAATAAAACTGCACAATCCACGGCGCTTCATCATCAAAGTATGGAGTAAACACATCCTGAAACATACCCTGCAAGCCCTCCTGCAATTGCTGTAGATATT
>JAGLTR010000088.1 GCA_023135155.1 Gammaproteobacteria bacterium | reverse complement strand
TGACCGTTCTGCTAACTTAGAAGTTCACGGCGCTGAATAATTACAATATTTTTTTAATTTGTAACTTTGTCATATTCCTTCGTAGAGACACAAAGCTTGGGCACCTCTATGGTAAGACCGAGATTTAGACGCATGCTATGCGTCTCTACAGTAGCATCGAGACTGAGACGCCCAGGTTGGGCGTCTCTACGGGTGATCGTAAAATAGCATTGTGCAAATAACAATACCGTATACAGCAAAATAAAAATGAGACAACAGACAAAACTAATCCCAAAGCGGATAACGCTCGAGGGATATTTTTTCTTGGAAGAATATTTGTGTATTTGCAGCAAAAGAGTCGGTGTAATCTGAAACTAGAAAATGCTTTTTACCGCCGGCCTCTGTATTTAATAGTTTTTGATTAGCTAAAACCTGGCGCACATTTTCGGCGACTACTTTTGAAGAATCCAAAACTGTAATTTTATTATCGTAGAACTGCGCAACTTTTGTTTTAATTAAAGGGTAGTGTGTACAACCTAAAATTAACGCATCACTTGCACGCAATATTGCGTCATCTAAATAAACCTTCAGCAACTCATCAATCACCTTACTTTCAGCAAAGCCATCTTCAATCGCTGGCGCTAAGAGCGGCGTCGCTTTTGCATAAAAATCTATACCGATCTGCAGCGCTACAATCTTTTCGTCATAAACATGCGAGCTAACGGTCTGTCGCGTTCCAATCAGTCCAACTCTTTTTTCCGTATAATTATCGCGCAAAAATGCAACCACTGGATCGATCACATTAACCACTTGCGCTTTACCCGCCACATATTCAATAATCAAATTGAAAGCTGCAGCTGATGCGGAATTACAAGCCATTAAAATTAACTTACACTCTGAATCGAGCAGCATCTGCGTAATCTTCACTGCATACTCTTGAATTGCTGCGGTAGATTTATCCCCATAAGGAAGATGCGCAGTATCACCGAAATAGATAAGATTCTCATTAGGCAACAGATCAACCAAGGCCTTGGCAACCGTTAACCCTCCAATACCGCTATCGAAAATTCCAATTGGCTGACTGCTCATAACTACTCTCCTGATGATAAGCTGCAAAACTTACGCGCATCATTTTATTTTATGCAAATTGATACATTAAATGTCTATGTATATCGGCAATACCGATTAAACCAAACTTTTCCAAAACAATAAAGATGAAAATAAACGCACCGATAATCGCCATCATCATCCCTATAGCCCGCAGTGGGCGCGATTTGTTTTTAGCTAGTTTCACCAGGATAATGCCCGGCAGAATAGCGAATAAAATAGTCTCGCCAATACCACCAACAACATCTAGCGCATCAAGAAATATATTGGGATAGACCAAAGTAATAACCAGCGGCGGCAGAAATGCCAAAATACCCACCAACCAAGTGCTTTCACTTTTAATATAAGTAGATGTTAAGTCTTTAATAAACCCAAATAGTCCAGCACCATTGGCAACATAAGAGGCAGTAACCGCAAGGGTTGCAAACAGCAAAGCAGACAATGCAAAAGTATGCGAATGCAGCAACTCTGTCATCGGTACAGTCGCAGGCATATTATGTAAGAAGGCATTCACAATGGTAATCTTATGCGGGCCAAATTCTGGCAGGCTACCCATAACGACTATAACCCAAACGAGATTCATCACAAAACCAATAGTAACACCAATAGTGATTACTTTGCGCAACGCCTTTTTATCGCGATCGACACAATTTGAAACAGTCGGGATAATATTATGAAAATGAAAAGCAGAAACCACCACCGGCAAACCAATAGGCAAAAAACGCCAATCAGTATAAGTCAAAAGATGCCAATGAAAATCAGATGTTCCGGATGCAATTAACACTCCAAAACAGATCCAAATCGCAATTAACAATATGGTGTTACCACGTCGTAAAACCTTGCGCCCAAACAGAACCAAACTTGTTGCCAATAAAAAATAGGCCGATGTTAATAAAGCGCGCGAAACAGGAAACGGAAACAACGCGTGCAACATACAGGAAATACCGCTTAAATAAGCGACTAAAACACCATAAAGCAAAATAAGATTACAGACAACCGCGATCCACCGGCCTTTAGAGCCTAATTCCTGATGAAAAAATGAAGGAATATCAAAATTCGCTTTATCAACGGGCAATCTTTCCGCAATAACAAAAGCACTAATTAGCATTAAGAGACAAATTACTACTAAATCCAAAATAGATGGCGCAAAACCGCTAACACCCAATTTAATTGGCAAAGCTAAAATTCCCACGCCCAAAACATTGCCTGCCACCAAAAACGATGGCGGTAAAATGTTTTTCCAGGGAATTTTTTTCGCGCTAATTTCTGGCATTACTCAGCAGCTTCCTCTTGCTTCGCACGAACCTTAGCAACAATACTAAATTTTGCATGCGGCGAGGTCATATTTTTCGGCGATAAAATTGTCTCAATATCCTTCTTGTCTAACAAATCAGACTCTTGAATTAACTCATAAACTGTCTTGTTCGAATGCAACACCTGCTTCGAAATTTTTGCCGCTTCTTCATAACCGATGTATGGTACAAACGCCGTCAATAACCCACTGGATCGCAAAACCTCGCGCTCACAATGTTCAACATTTGCCGTAATGCCGGTAACACATTTCTCGCGCAGAGTTGTACAAGCACGACGCAACAAAGTAATACTCTCACAAAGATCATAAACCATAATTGGCTCAAACGCGTTCAACTGTAACTGTCCAGCCTGCGCCGCTAAGGTAATAGTCATATCGTAGCCCATAATCTGGAAACAGATCTGATTAATAACCTCAGGAATAACAGGATTTACCTTACCCGGCATAATCGAAGAACCCGGCTGTACTGCTGGTAGATTAATATCATTAAAACCAGCCTGCGGCCCAGAAGATAACAAGCGTAAATCATTACAAATCTTTGTTAACTTCACCGCAAAGCGCTTTAATACAGAAGAAAAGGTCACATAAACACCAGTATCGCTTGTTGCTTCGACTAAATCTGGCGCTTCTGAAAGCTCAAGACCCGTAATCTCGGAAAGATATTTGCAAACTAACTCGGTATAACTTGGCAACGTATTAATACCCGTACCAATCGCTGTTGCACCCATATTAATCTCACGACAAAGCGTCTGCACTTCGCGTAAACGTTCGATATCTTCATTAATCGTTACACCATAAGCCTTGAATTCCTGGCCCATCGTCATTGGAACTGCATCTTGCAACTGCGTCCGCCCCATTTTAATAACATCTTTAAACTCTTCGGCTTTCGCAAAAAAAGCATCGCGCAACTCTTCAATCGCTGGTATCAAATCGTCACTCATCCAAATCAACGCGATCTTCGCAGCTGTTGGATAAACATCATTCGTTGATTGTGAAAGGTTTACATGATTATTCGGATGCACATACTGATATGAGCCTTTTGGATGCCCCATAATCTCGAGAGCACGATTAGCAATTACCTCATTAGCATTCATATTGGCTGAGGTGCCCGCACCACCTTGAATCATATCGACAGGGAATTGGTTCAATAACTGACCGCCATAAATCTCTTGCGAAGCCTGAACGATCGCATCTGCAATTTCTGGTTCCAGAACCTCAAGCTCCTTATTCGTCATCGCAGCAGCCTGTTTAATCGCAGCTAAGGCACGGATGAACTTCGGACGCTTTGACATCTGAATACCGCTGAACTTGAAGTTCTCAACAGCACGGCGTGTTTGAACACCATAATATTTGGTATCAAACACTTTCTTCTTCCCTAAACTATCATATTCTGTACGATATTTCATAACCTACTCCCCTTAAGGATTGTAATGTGCATAATAAGACTTTGGCAGTATAATGCAATACTGGTAACTAACATATAGCACATAAATGGGATAATACTATGCTTGACTTCAAAATAAAACGAGACGCAAAAACAAACAGCAAGTTTATTGTTACATCACTTTCTGGTAAACCATTATTAACTACACCACAACTAAATAAAAGCACCGCATTTACTAAAGATGAACGCAAGGCTTTTGGTTTGCTTGGTAAATTACCTCCACACATAGAAACTCTAAAGCAACAAGTCGAGCGCTCCTATGAACAATACTTACAATATAAAACCCCTATTCAAAAAAACCGCTATTTAATGAATATGCACGACAAAAATGAAGTGTTATTTTATAAATTATTAGAAGACCATATCGAAGAGATGATGCCAATTATCTACACACCAACAATTGGCGAGGCAGTGAAAAAGTATAGTTGTGAATTTCGTCAACCTCGTGGTTTATATATATCCTATCCAGACCTGCATAATATCGAACAAATATTAGACAGCCGTTCGAATCCAGAAATTGATTTAATTGTTGTCACAGATGGTGAAGGAGTACTTGGAATTGGTGATCAAGGTATTGGCGCCATAGACATCCCTATTGGTAAACTAGCTGTTTACACGGTATGCGGCGGCATAAACCCACTACGCACCCTACCCATCCTCTTAGATGTTGGCACCAACAATGAAAAATTATTAAACGATCCTATGTATTTAGGCTGGCGTCACAAACGTATTAGCAGTAAAGAATATGATAAATTTATTGACGAATTTATGCGCATTGTGAAGAAAAAATTCCCGCGTGTATTTTTACACTGGGAAGATTTCGGTCGTGATAATGCACATCGTAATTTAGAAATATATCGTGATAAATTGTGCTCTTTTAATGATGATATCCAAGGTACAGCTGTTGTTACTTTAGCCGCTATTTTAGCCGCTGTAACTGCGAAAAAAGAAAAACTTGGCGACCAACAAGTTATCGTCTTTGGCGCTGGTACTGCTGGTGTCGGCATAACTGAGCAAATATACTCCGCCATGCTCCGCGAAGGCTTACCGGAAAAAGAAGCTCGCTCACGTTTCTGGTTAATTGATAAAGATGGTCTAGTTACTGCTGACACAAACAACCTAACCAATGAACAAAAAATATTCGCCCACAATAAAACCACGTTAAAAAACTGGCAGATAAAAAACAAAAAACATATCCCATTGTACGAAGTAGTAAAACATGTGAAACCAACTATATTAATTGGCTCTTCTGGAGTTGCCGGCGCTTTCACAAAACAGATAGTTCAGTTAATGGCCAAACAGATAAAACGCCCAGTAATTCTACCACTCTCCAATCCAACAGAACGCGCCGAAGCCACACCAAGAGATATTATTACCTGGACTGATAATAAAGCTTTAATCGCAACAGGAAGTCCCTTCTCGCCAGTAAAATATAAGAACAAAACTATAACCGTTGCACAATGCAATAATGCGCTTTCATTCCCAGGCATTGGCCTTGGCATTCTTGCAGTAAAAGCAAAACGAGTTAGCGACGATATGCTCTGGGCAGCAACTCAAGCTCTCTATAAACATGCCCCCATAATAAAAAACATAAATATGCCTTTATTACCAAAAGTAGTAGACGCTAAAAAAGTTGCCATGAAAATAGCCGTTGCTGTCGCCAAACAAGCAACAGCAGAAAATTTAGCTGCAATAAAAACCAAACCAATAAAAGAATTAATTAAAGCGCAACTCTGGGAACCAAAATACCTGCCTTACAAAAAGAAAAAATAACCCGTAGAGACGGCCCAACCTGGGCGTCTCACAAAGCGAAGAAAGACGCCCAAGTTGGGCGTCTCTACGAATAACTCAGCCATCCCATGTAAAAACGCGATTTATCGCGTCTCATTCTGCGCACAAACACCTAAAGAGCAAGCAAAACAAGCGGCAAAGGCTTAGCATCCACACCATTAATAACACCAGATGTTCTCTGCTTAGTTAAAATAAGGCTATTATTATATTTCGCAACCTGACTTAAATCTTTCGGCCGCAATTGCTTGGTCCACTTAACCTCCACTAGCCAAAATTTATTATCATCCACATATGCAATATCAACCTCCCCCTCTGCCTTAATATAATAAGTTGGATAATAACGACGATAATGTGATACAGCACAAGCCTCTACCAATTTAGAGCATTTTTCCTCATCATTTATTACCGGTAAAATCAGATTATGGTAAGGATCAGCAATTGGATGCAACCAATAATTCAAAGCATGGAAAATAAATGGATCGGTAAATATTAGCTTCTTCGCTTTTTTAGGGGCCGCAACTAATTTATCCTCCACCAACGCTGACTGCACATACACAACATCCATTGAAGCTAACAATTCCACATAGTCCGCAACAGTTTTATGATGAGCAATTGATAAATCCTTCGCCAAAGAGTGCCAGCTAATCTGACTACCATAACACTTAATAATAGCAGTTATCAACTCCGCCAAATATGACTCTTGCTTACCACGTTTTAGCATATCTCCACGCACCCAATCCGCATAAGTATCCAATATCGAGCCAGATATTCTATTATGCATTGCTAATTCATTAATAGCCGTTAAATACCCACCATGTTGCAAATAATTATTGAACTCTTGGAACAAAACCTCAGCATCCGATTGTGCAGCAATCAACCTACCTTTCAAAACCAATGTCTCACGAAACGATAACGGATAAAGATGAAAATTAACCTGTTCAGCACGGCCACGACGTCCTGGAAAACGCATACGTGCCTGCTGAATCAATACACTGTCAGAACCAGTCAAAATTAATGCCATATTTTCCAACAATCCAGCATCAGCAATATATTTAACCGCTTTATCCCAATCTTTAATATAAGTAACTTCATCAATGATTAAGTATTTAAACTCATCCGTCGGCATTTCTTTTAGCTGCTTAATAAATAATTTATACAACTGATGCTGATCATCGATTAACTCACCAGAAAAAAATATGAGTGCTCGCGGATCAATACCCTTAGCCAATAATCTTGCCATCCACTGTTTCAGCAGCGTAGTCTTCCCAATTTGTCGCCCTCCTGTCAGCGTATATATACCTGGCTCATTTATTGGCAACTCAGTAAGCAACTTGGGCTCATAAACATACTTCTGCCGCGCCAACATCCGTAACTGTGGATCAAGCTGAGCAAATTCAGCCACCCCTTCAAGATGGGTATTATGTAATGCAAATTGACTATCCATATAAGTAATATAGCTCATTATCCAAATTTGGATAATGAGCATTGACCAAAATCAAAAAAAGGGCGCAAAGCCTTGCCAGCCAAGCGCCCCAGCGATGCAGAGTTAACTACTTCGTGCCAAACAAACGATCACCAGCATCACCAAGACCAGGCAAAATATACCCATTCTCGTTCAGCTTGTTATCTAGATTAGCACAGAAGATCGGCACTTCAGGATGCTGCGCACTAAACTCAGCAACGCCTTCTGGAGCCGCAATAATGCACACAAAAGTAATTTTATGCGCACCTGCCTTTTTCAACTCATTAACAGCAGCTATCGCAGACCCACCAGTTGCCAGCATCGGATCACAGACATAAAACTGGCGATCCTTGCTGTTCGGTGGAATCTTAAAATAGTAATGCTGTGGCTCTAAGGTCTCTTCATCGCGATAAAGACCAATATGCGCAACACGCGCTGACGGCATATGCGCCAAGAATCCATCAACCATGCCAATACCCGCACGCAAAATAGGTAAAATAACCTGTTTTTGTCCAGCTAGCACAGGCGCATCAAAAATTTCTAATGGCGTTTGAATTTGTCGAGTCGTCATTGGCAGATCTTTTGTTGCCTCATAAACCAACAACAAAGTAATCTCCAGCACCAACTCTTTAAACTCTTTTTTTACCGTATTAACATCCCGCAACATCGATAACTTATGCTGAATCAACGGATGCGTTACCTCGTAAAAATTTGGAAATTCTGCATGTTTTCTAAGAGTCATTTGATACAACCTCAAACGTCATAACCTGACCTTTTTTAACTTCCCAAGAGCGTGCATAAATTAATTGAATATAACCAATCTGCGGCACTCTAAAACCTGCTTTTGTAACCTTAAATGTCCATAATTCATAACCCGCCGCACCTGGCATCATCTTATTTGGCGCAACATACTGACGACTGATTGGTCTAATCATGGTATTGGGATAATAGTGCGACAACAACCATGAGTAACCAGTCGTTGCATTCGACATTAACTTAATAGTAAAAGTAGCATTCTTTGCATTAACGACAATCGGTTTCTTATTATTGGTAATATAATTACCGCTAGCGGCAAAAATAGAAGCCGCAAAAAGCAGCGAAGAAACAACTAAAATAATTTTCTTAAACATAGGTATCTCCTGTAGTTTGACGTTCGCTATATTAACATTGATAAACAGCATAGCCTACCTCATCCCGCAGAATAATCACACCACACCAATGAATCATCACGTCATCCACCATAGCGCTCCGTCAGAGCTCCGTCATTCCGCGGAATGACATGGCTACAAAGCAAAAAAAAACGATACCCTAACGAGACAACACAAATACCTATTTCTTCCATGCATCCTTATTACGCAGATAAACCGGCAACGCCAACTCAGGCGTAACCGTCACACCTTCATCAAATAACGCACCGGCCAAAACCAGCAAATCCTCAGCATGCGGATAAAACTCAGCTTCAACACCATGAAGATGCCCTCCAACCTTTGCCAACAACTGCTCCTGATAAACCCGCCAAGCATCGCCAACTGCGAACCAACCATCTCCCACCAACTGCTGCACAGCCTCTGGCTTCAGCAAACTATCCTCTTGCGCTGGCTGCATTAAACCGTCAACCAACTGATACTGCCCCCAATAAATTTCCTGCATACGCGCATCAACAGCAACAACCACGCGTTCGGCCTGCGACTGACGCCAGGCTCCTTGCGCATAAATCTGCAAAGTTGATACCGGAACTACCTGCAACTGTTGCGCATAAGCTAGCCCCTGCGTAATCGCCGCAGCAATCCGCACACCAGTAAAACTACCTGGCCCGCGCCCAAATGCAATAGCATCTAAGTCCGCTAGTTTTAACTGCGCCCGTTGCAATAACTCTTCAATATACGGCAAAACTAATTTTGCATGCTGACGCGGCGCAACCTGAAACTTTGTTTCGATAGCACCATCTACCAACAAACCAACAGAAATGGCCGCAGAAGATGTCTCAATACCTAATATTTTACTCATTAAAAAACTCACGAATTACATTTAAATCACGTGTCTTGCGCATAGCAGGCAGACTACGAATAAATACTTTACCATAACTTTTCTCAATTAAGCGAGGATCACAAATCATCAGCACCCCAGTATCCGTCTCATCACGAATCAGCCTACCCGCTCCCTGCTTTAAGGAGATTACCGCTTGCGGCAACTGATACTCATAAAATGCATTCTTACCCTGCTCACGCAAAGCATCTGTACGCGCCTTAATAACAGGATCATCTGGCACAGCGAATGGTAGCTTATCAATAATAACGCACGATAACTTCTCACCGCGCACATCAACACCCTCCCAAAAACTATTAGTCCCCAATAAAACCGCGTTATCCAAGCGAGTAAATTCCGCCAATAAAGCTCTTTTTGGCATCTGCCCTTGCACTAATAGAGGATAATCAAGATAGACATGCAAAAGACTACTCGCCTCTTGCAACATCCGATGACTAGTAAACAAAAAGAAAGTACGGCCCTTACATGCGTCAATAACAGGAACTGCAACATCAATTAACGCCCTTAAATAATTACTAGCGCGCGGATCAGGCAAGTCACGTGGCACATAAAAAAGCGCCTGTTCTTTATAATTAAATGGACTTGCTAATAAAAGAGTTTGCGCTGCACCCAAACCCAAACCACTTTGAAAATGGTTAAAATCACCATTTACCGCCAAGGTAGCCGATGTAAAAATCCAAGCACGCTGCTCAGCTTCTAAAACAGCCTGAAAACGCTCAGCAATATTCAGCGGTGTTAAAGTAATATTAAATCCTAAACGCGTTGTTTCATACCAGTGAATATATTCACTACCATTTTTTTCCGTCACCAAATTCAATTTATATAACAACTCATCACCACGCGACCAACAGCGCTCCACCTCCTTGCTTCTACCTGCCGCCTGCTCCAATAAAGCAACAAGACTTCCAAATACTTCCTTTAACTCTGTAATTGCAGCTTGTAACTCCGGTTTCGCTGCAATAATATTCCAAGCCGCTCGATTCTGACTATTACCAATCGCGCTATGCATTTTACTAACAGCAGTTTTCACCCGCTCAATTAAATCCTTCACCGCAATCAGATCAAAACCATTTTTAATATACTCATTTTCCACATCGCGTGCTAAAACAAACAGTTGCCGACTACTTAAATTAATTCCAAAAAAATTACTCGCAACTTCAGGAAGGTTATGCGCCTCATCAAAAATAACTGCATCAAAATTCGGCAACAACTCACCGAAACCACCGTCTTTTAAAGCACAATCAGCAAAAAACAGATGATGATTAATAATTAAAATATCAGCAGATTGTGCGCGGCGTCGCGCTTTAGCTAAAAAACAATCAGCAAAATCCGGGCACTCAGCGCCCAAACAATTATCGCCAGTGCTAGTTATATACGGTCGCGCCGAAGAGTCATCGGCAATATCTGGCATATCCGCAAGGTCACCAGTCTTGGTGATCTTCACCCAGTTAGCCGCTCGCTGCAGATCCTGCACCGCATCTAATGACTGCAACCGCCCATCGCGCAAATGGCTCTCAAGCCGATGGATACAAAGGTAATTACTCCGGCCCTTTAAGTGCGCAATCTTACAGCCGCTGGCTAGTAACTCACGGATGATTGGTAGATCTTTATGAAACAGCTGATCCTGAAGATTCTTCGTCGCTGTGGAAATTATTATTTTCTTGCCAGACAAAATAGCCGGCACTAAATATGCAAAAGTTTTCCCGGTACCTGTCCCAGCTTCAACAATTAGCTTCTTATTCTCTGCGATAGACTCTTCAACAGCTTCGGCCATAACCAACTGCTGTTCACGAAAGTTAAAATTATCAGCTCCAGAGAGTAAGCCATCTTCACCTAAAACATCATTTGCGTTTTGTTTTTGTAGCATCTTTTATTCTTATAGTAATTGTCGCATCTTTTAATCGCACAAACCCGGTGCTATGCACATTCCGATAACTAAACCCTTGGCGCCACAACGGTGACTTATAAAAACGAATTGACCCCAGACGCTTATTTACATCATAACGACTTGGATCCAATAATAATATACCGTGTTTGTAACAAGCCCCCACTGCTACCTGTTTTTGCGCCTTTTGATTACGCAAAATAACACTACGACACACACCTTCAGGGATCGTGAAAATGACTGGCCTATAGGTATAACTTTTTACAAATGGCGGCATCTTAACAGTACCATGCGCAACAACAACCTGCAGCAAACGCCCACCATGCTTAGCCTGCCCAGATTTATAAAAACTAGACACAGAATGATAGCCCACAATTAACGCCTGCTGCTTTGCCTTACTGTACTTATGCCAAGTTTGAGCAGAGATACCTAATGTATTAGGAGTAACCGCACAACCAGCGAGCATTAACAACCCAAGAGCAATCCCACAAAAAAATATCTTACGCTGCACAGCAAACATCCAATTTCCTCAATAACAACAGATCGCACCATTGTAATAGAAAAACCACAAAAGTTTTATTAAAGATTGCAAGCGTAAGATTTTATCGGAAGTTTCAAATACGAAAGAATAAACTTGCCAGCAATCTATTGCTGATCAAGCCAAAAAATATACGACACATGCGCCAAGAAGAAGCGAAACTTCTTCTTGGCGCATATAATGCTTTGCAAAAACTACTGGATACAACAACGAGAATGTGATTCTTGTGAAGAGTGCAAACCAGTCAATGGAGTCTTTTCATCATATTCTGCTATCTCTACCCTCTCATAACTCACATGCGTAACGCCTGCTAAAGAAGAACTATCCGAGCTATTATCAACATTGACCACTCTTTCCTCTTTTACTGGGCTATCACCGGGTGTTTTAAACATTGCTGGGGAACCATTTCCTCTGGGAACAGCGCTTTTTCCTGGTGTAAATGGCTCACTCGGCGGCAAACTTTGCAATCGACTTTCAGCACGACTTCGATCAAACGCATTTTTTCGCTCAACCTCTACGATCGCTTGCTCACGCTTAATTTCTTTTTCGACGTAACGATTTTGACGAGACTCAAAATATTTCTCATGAAAAGTAAAGAAGAAAGACGGCCAAAAGGTTGCTAAGAACCCCACGAATACAGCCACACCTCTAGACAAAATTGGCGGAAAAAGATAATCCAATATCGGACTAATATATCCAATAAGCATGATCATGCTAATACCCGCACCAACTGAATAACTTATACTGTCACCTAAAACAGGTAACGACGGCACAATTGTTTTTGCTCTATTGGCACCAGAATGCGGCATATTTGTCCACAACCCTTTTAGCTTTGAATTATCAAAAGCAACACCCTTAACAATTTGAGCAAAAACCTGTACTGTCATATATCCAACAAGAAATAGACCAATTAATACCTGCGCCCACCATTGATCCGTTGGTATTCTTAATTTCTTCATACTGTTAGTGAGATCATATGTTGCTCTTGCAGCTAAAACGATGGCTAATATTAGCCCAATACCCATCCTTACCAAGGTACTTGCAGGAGTAAATATTTGTCGACCTCGCTTGGTAAACAAAGAATGAAAAATATATAGGAACTCTGCAACATTCTTGTCCATTGAAGCAGCCTGAAATCGATCAAACGATGCAGCCCCACAAACAGCCGCGCCCCCATTAAAAGTCCAACGCACAATATTTGAACTTAGAGAAACTGCATGATTGTCTGAGTGTAACACTTCATTAATTTTGGGGATCAAATGAATCAAAGTATCAGCACCTAGCGCACCTGTAACTAAAGCATACACCGTTCCAAACCAACTAATACCGTATAATCCCCAAGAAGTAGCACCAAAATACGGATTGTTTCTGATTTGTGCGACGCTAAATTGTTTCTCACGCTCAACAGCACCTTCACGAACCTTCTTTATAATCTCTTGATTTGACAAGTTTGCAATGCTTTTCAAGGCTCGATCAAACCATATAAAACTCTCTGGATCCTGTTCGGATAACGGCACATCAAAAACATCCCTTAAAAGAATGGTCATACGCTCATATTTACTGCCCATATGCACCCGCAATCTCCTAAAATTGCGCAAAATCTGTTCACACACCGTAAAAACATCATGAATTCTTTTTGCATCAATCTGACCAACACAAGCTTTTATAACAACAAGTCTATCAAGCAAACTAAGCAATTTTTTCTCTTGTAAATCAGATGGATCAATAGTCAAAACATCACTTACTTCTTTCAACAATGTCGGTCTAACGCGTAACGCGTTAACGCTACTTACAACTTGAATCAAATCAGACGAACCTTCTAAGACACTGCTCGCAACAGCATCTTCATCCATCATCATCTCTTCATCATCACCGTTATCACCGCCATTGTCTTCAGAACCTTCCGATACAACCTCCCCATCTGGAGAAGTAGGCACATTAATCCTAAGTTCAGTTTTAGCGATGTCCTTCATTAAATTCTCTAACAGAAGTTCCTTGGCTTTTTCGATGTTAAATAAATATTTCGAGACAACAACGTAATGTAATAACGCATCAACAGCCGCATTGTAATCTAAACCAAGCAAGCAATTTTCGAGCGCAAGATAAACGTCTTCTGTTTTAAAAAGCGCTTCAGATCCAGAGATTTTCTGAAAAAGATCTCTCAAATACTCTCTACGTAAATAGTTATTATAAAATATAGCTTTATTTAGCATAATCTCGTCAACTAAAATCTTATCTGATCGAACAAGTCTTTTTCTTTTAATTACCTTAGATTTTTCTTTTAATATTTTATCTAACTTAACAAAATCTCCAAACTCACGATCATATGGCCCCTTATCAAAAACTCCTCGCAGCGCATCAACTAATTCGTTACTGAGTTTGTTACCAGCCAATATCCTGGTAGCCATAACAGTATATTTATCTTGCTCTTCCGTATCTGCACCAAAATCTTCAAGAAACTGGACAAAACTCACATCACTCTCTTCAACTCCATTTTCTGCCTTGCCAGGCGGTAACACCTTATCAATTAACATACCAGCGTCTTTACATTCAGTTTTATCTAACAACCGCTCAACACTCGTTATGCGATCTACAGAATACTCCTTCTTTGACTTACCATTCCCCAATAACTTAAGAAGCACAGTCTCCATATCATCTGATTTTGTCGCTTTTAATAAGTGCGCTGACGTTACAACCTTACTTTTTTTCTCATTTTGCAACGCAAAATCACGCAGCACTTTTGCGCGTGTTTCAGAACAGGTATAACCATTAAAAGCTGCTTCAGCGATTGCCCAGACGGTCGCAAACCACTCAGGTCCTTTTAGCTTTAATATTGTGTTATATAAATCAAAAGCGGCAAGTCCGGCAGAGGTAACAATTTTTCCCCCAGTCAGATAATAAGCCAAAATTAACTTCATTGGTCTCGGAACATAATAACGATAATAATCATCTACTTTATCAATAGGACAGGTGAACAAATGCCAAATATGAGCGAGGAAATCTTTCATCGTAGTTTTATGATCCTCTTGGACCTTTTCACCATTACGATCTAGGTGCTCTTGTAATTCAACAAGCGAATAAATTTTAAAACTATTGTCAGCATCTGAACTAGGCATACCGTTCTCCCATCGAGAATTTGAAAGTGCCGAGATCATAGCAACAACAATAATTAAAATACTTAAGGAAAGCTTAAATGACGTACTTTTTTGAGGGCATTTTTACCGTTATTCAATAACAGTCACAAAACAAAGTAAAAACAAAAAATAAACCTCTAAAAACTGGAAAAATCACGCAATCATTTTATTTTCGATACTTACGCATTTCACGAATGGCGCGCAATTTTGCTGCGGCTTGTGCTAACTCAATTAACGTGCGCGTATAATCTTCATCATGTTTACGCTCAGTTAACAATTTCTCCGCGCTCTCTTTGGCTTTAATTGCTTCAGCCTCATCAAGGTTTTCAGCACGATCAACTGTGTCAGCTAAAATAGTAATTAAATTCGGTTGCACCTCTAAAGTACCACCAGAAATATAATAAATATCAGTTTTACCACCCTGTAATTTAACACGCACTTGTCCTGGTTTTATTGCACTTAATAGTTGTGCATGCCCGGGCATAATTCCCAATTCACCCATCTCGCCAGTAACAGAAATCATCTCCGCGAGCCCAGAAAAAATATGCCCCTCTGGGCTTGCGATATCTAAATGTACAGTTACTGCCATATTATCCCCACTTGTCACCAAGTCATCCAACACTCAATCCAAACGTCATCCCGTACTTGATACGGGATCCAGAAACACGTCTAGATTCCGCGATCAAGCCGCGGAATGACGTTTAATTATCTATTTCGCTAATGTTTTAGCTTTTTCTACCGCCTCTTCAATCGAACCGACCATATAAAAAGCCTGTTCCGGTAAATCATCATACTTACCATCTAAAATCTCTTTAAAGGCACGCACGGTGTCTTTTACTGAAACATATTTTCCTGGTGAGCTAGTAAATACTTCTGCTACAAAAAATGGTTGTGATAAAAAGCGTTGAATTTTACGAGCTCGGTGTACCGCAGTTTTATCATCTTCTGATAACTCATCCATACCCATAATAGCGATAATATCTTTTAATTCTTTATAACGTTGCAGAGTACTTTGCACACCGCGCGCTACATCATAATGTTCCTGACCCACAACTTGCGAATCTAATTGGCGACTAGTTGAATCCAACGGATCAACAGCCGGATAAATTCCTAATTCCACAATTTGGCGTGAGAGTACAATAGTTGCATCTAAATGCGCAAAAGTCGTTGCTGGCGATGGATCTGTTAAATCATCCGCTGGAACATACACTGCTTGCACAGAGGTAATTGAACCTGTTTTCGTCGAAGCAATACGCTCTTGCAGTGTTCCCATCTCCTGCGCTAGCGTTGGCTGATAACCTACCGCGGATGGCATACGACCTAAAAGTGCTGAAACTTCGGTTCCTGCCAAAGTATAACGGTAAATATTGTCAATAAATAAAAGAATATCTTTACCATCATCACGGAATTTTTCCGCTACTGTTAATCCCGTTAAAGCAACACGCAATCTATTTCCAGGTGGTTCATTCATCTGGCCATAAACTAACGACACCGTATCTAAAACTTTCGACTCAGTCATCTCGTGATAAAAATCATTACCTTCACGCGTACGTTCACCGACACCCGCAAAAACAGAATAACCTTTATGCTCAATGGAAATATTATGAATTAACTCCATCATATTTACGGTTTTCCCAACACCCGCGCCGCCAAACAGTCCGACTTTACCACCTTTAGCAAATGGACAAATAAGATCGATAACTTTAATACCGGTCTCTAATAATTCGACTTCTGACGCCTGCTCTAAATAGGTCGGCGCTGAACGGTGAATTGGCATACGCTCTTTGGTGTCGATCGAACCTTTTTCATCAATTGGTTCGCCCAAGACATTCATAATGCGCCCCAAAGTCGCCTCGCCTACTGGCACACTAATTGGCGCCTTAGTATTACTTACTGCAGAGTTACGCTGCAAACCATCACTGCCGCCCATAGCAATAGTACGCACCACACCATCGCCCAACTGTTGCTGCACCTCTAAAGTAAGCCCAGTTTTCTCAACAATCAGTGCATCATAAATTTTCGGCACAGCATTACGTGGAAATTCCACATCAACTACCGCACCAATAATCTCAACAATTTTACCGTCAGCCATATATATCTCCTAAACAGCGGCCGCGCCGCTAACAATTTCTGTAATTTCCTGCGTAATCGCAGACTGTCTTGCTTTATTATATATAAGTTGTAAATCATCCATTAACTGCCCAGCATTATCAGTCGCACTCTGCATCGCCACCATACGCGCCGCCTGCTCACAGGCGATATTATCAATTACTGCCTGATAAATCTGCGCCTCTAAATAACGTCGCATTAATGTATCTAATAACTGCCTTGAGTCAGGCTCATAAATATAATCCCAATAACGTCGTCCCGGTTCTTTTTCGGTATCAACTTCGAGCGGCAATAACTGCAGCATCTTCGGCCTCTGAATCATGGTATTTATAAATTCATTATGAGCAATATAAAGACCTTGCAGTTCACCAACATAATAAGAATCAAGCATAACTTTAATAGTGCCAATTAAATCAGCGATCGATGGCATATCACCAATATGATCAATATGGGAGACAACTTCGAAATCGTGGTGCCGAAAAAACACATCGGCCTTAGTGCCAACAAGACATAAATCTGTGACGACATTTTTCGCATGCCACTCTTTGAGATGCTCCTGCATAATGGCACGGAAAAGATTGCTATTTAAACCGCCACACAGTCCGCGGTCTGATGAAACAACAATAAGCCCCACCTTCTTGATATCCGTGTGAATTTTAAGAAATGGATGGTGAAACTGACTATGGCTACGCGCTACATGCCCAATAACTGTACGAATCTTCTCGGAATATGGCAATGACTCTTCCATGCGCTCTTGCGCTTTACGAATCTTACTCGCCGCCACCAGCTGCATCGCCTTGGTGATCTTCTGTGTACTTTTGATACTCGCGACTTGCGTCTTAATCTCTTTCGCTGTGGCCATAATCCATCCTTCAATCCAACGCCCGGTATCTTACCATCTCATCAGCGAATTAAACAGAGTTACACTGATCTCCATTCCTTAATCTTGCGTTAAGGTTCTTTAAGAATATTTGCTCTAAGATAACCTCTTCTTGGCTGATAGTAATGAGATAACACCATGCTAGATTTCGAAAATTCCCTACACCCTATTGGTTTTGCCAACACTCTTTTGGCATGCAAAAGAACAGAAAACGGCTCGCATTGCATTGAATTGCAATCAGATGATGAACAGCGCAAGTTATGGCAATTATTTCCCGTGCTAGAAAGCAATGTTTTTTTTATTAACGGCAAAACAAGTCGTATATTAAACAACGATGCAATAACTTACCTCGAAAAATATTGCACACTCAATAAACCACCAGTTGCAAACAATAACGGAGCAGATTCACCACCAACCTACTCCACGCGTGAACTCCTAGACCGAATGCCGCAAAACGCCTCCACAACGGACATTACGAGATTATCATTTGATGAAACAGAACATCGCCTAGAAGAGCTACATGGGAAAGATGGCGTCACAGAAGAATACGAAACCTTACTAACTCACTATAGAGCACAATTAAAAAACAAATATCGCATACGAATCAATAGAACCCAGAACAATATACAAATAATGCAAACTTATTATGTGAAACAAAATGAATATCTCAACTTAATACAGCAGCGAAATACACAACAAGAAAAATTACCAAAACACCGGGAAGCATGGTACGAAATAGTACTAGAGTATTACAAACATTATTTCGATATGGTAAAAAAAAGAATTAGCGCACAAGAATGGTTCGAGTTTCACATACTCTACAATAAAATAGAGAAAGTACAGCAAACCATCAAAAAAAATCCGGACAACATAGATACAAGCTTTATCATTAACAAAAAATCGCTGTTAAGTCAGGTTATTAAAAAAGGCGATGACTATTTTGAAATGGCTAAACTGCTAATACTCCAAGCGCACGCTTATCCATTAGGAAAAAAACAACCAGAGGAGTTATTAATGTTGGCAAACAACCATAACAATGCCAACAGACTAAAGCTACTACTATTATTTTACTACCTGGGACTTGATGACATAGATATAAAATGCATTTACATACCAGATGATCGACTAGATCCAAACACAAATGATGAAAACACAGAGTCAGTAGACATACCTGACGAACAACTAGCGATAAATGTATGTCAAATAACCGGAAACATCAGTCTAAATGATATAAAACCGTTTTACAGCCCTTTCACGCTGCCATTAACACATTATTTGATGAAAGAAACACCCCTCCTCCTTCAGATATTACGAGAAAAAACCCAAACAAAAATCATCCCAACAACCAGAGAAACACCTCTCGAAGATACTCGTGAGATGAATACTACAAACATCGCAACCAAAATGCGTCATTCAGTAGCTACGAATAAAAACAAAGATTCCTCCAATGCGGAACTATCACTTGAGCATTTATACTCCTCTTTGCGAGCATTTGTCGAGCTATATTCGCTGGAGAATTTAATTACAATCAAGGAAAACGAATCCTGGGAAAACTGTATTACAGTAACGATAAGCAACATCACCGCCATAACCTCTAAGCAACTACAAATTATTAATATATTCTTATCTTCGTTACTATTCACAACAGCAGGCAATAATCAAGTCACACAAAATATACGCAACAATAACATTAAAGTCAGCATTAGCTTTACGCTATTTGAGCACGGTAATTTTAATGTCGATACTTTTTATGATAGCGTAGATCTCCTGGGAGAACTACAACAAAGCCATAAAAAAAACATATTAGACCTTCTTGCGGGCAAGAAACAACATATAAAAAACCCAAAACACTTAATAAAGTATCTCCCTCAAGATACATCGCACCTCGGAACCAACACCGATCCAACAACCCACATCATCTAACAATACACTGACTTGTTGAAATCAATAGTGACACAAAAACAACTGACGAAAAAAATTACAACAACAAGTACTGCTAGATAACTTGACCACGCATCCATACTAAGCCAACATAGCGATTTGCATAGCTACAAAAGCAAGGATGAAAACATGCGACATATTCTTACAACAACTCCCGTAGAGACGCATCGCCATGCATCACATCATTCGAAACATGCAACATCCGTCCTCATCGGTATTTTTTTCTTCCTAACTGCCACTCCGATCTTCGCTCTTAACTCCAACTCAGCATTCACCAAAATAACAACACAGCTTAACAATATCGTGTTTTATAAAATCGCGATAGCCCCTGGAACATATATCCCATTAATTGTCGCCTGGCTCATCGCCGCCTCCCTCTTTCTAACCCTCTACTTCGGCTTTATTAATATTCGCGGCGTGCGTCACGCCGTTAATCTGATTCGTGGCAAATACGACAATCCAAAAGACCCAGGCATCATCACTCACTTTCAAGCTCTCGCCACCGCTCTATCTGGCACTGTCGGTATCGGGAATATTGGTGGCGTTGCAATCGCCATAAGTTACGGCGGCCCTGGTGCAGCATTTTGGTTATTCGTCGCTGGTTTTTTCGCTATGTCGACAAAATTTGTTGAGTGCGCACTCGCGGTAAAATACCGTAAGTTTTTTCCTAACAACATTATCGCCGGTGGCCCAATGTATTATCTGCGCGCTGGTCTTACCGAATTAAAACTTCCTAGACTAGGAAAATTCCTAGCCTATTTTTATGCTGTATGTATGACTATCGGCTGTTTTGGCATCGGCAATATGTTTCAAAGCAACCAAGCCTTTGCCGAATTTGTAAAAGTCACTGGCGATAAAGCCAGCTTTTTCGCTGACAAAGGTTGGCTCTTTGGTTTAATTATGGCGATATTATTAGGCGCAATTATTATTGGCGGCATCAAAAGTATCGCAAAAGTAACTTCGCGCCTGGTACCATTTATGGGCATATTATATTTCGGCGGCTGTATCGCAATTTTAATTTATAACCATTCTGCTTTTCCAGAAGCCTTTCATGCAATTTTCTTTTCAGCATTTAAAACACACAGCATTGCTGGCGGCATGATGGGTGTTTTAGTTGTGGGACTTCAGCGCGCACTCTTTTCTAATGAGTCAGGCATTGGCTCTGCGGCAATAGCCTACTCAGCAGTGAAAACCAGACACCCAATAACTGAAGGCTTTGTCGGCATGCTGGGCCCATTTTTTGATACCATGGTAATCTGCATGCTCACTGCATTAGTCATTGTCACCACCATTCACTATAACCCGCAATTTGCCGCTGGCCACACAGGTGTCGAAATGACCAGCATGGCATTTGAACGCCAAATTAGCTGGTCACCATACCTGCTATCAGTTGCCGTAACTTTGTTTGCTTTCTCAACACTGATCTCATGGTCCTATTACGGCCTAAAATCCTGGAGCTTTTTAGTCGGAGAAACCCGCATCAGAGAATTAATATTTAAAATAATATTCTGCATAGTCTGCATTTTCGGCACTACAATTAGCATTAATACTATCGTGAAATTCTCCGACGCATTAATATTTCTAATCTGCATTCCCAATATATTGGGACTATATTTATTGGCACCTGGATTAAAACGTGACTTAAAAGAATATACGAAAGAAATAAAAAAATAACGCGCTCACAGTCATTCCATGCTCACACACCCGTCATTAGATACTTGCGCACTCGTCATTCCGTACTTGATACGGAATCCAGAAACACATATGGCTTCCCACAATTAAACATCCGAATGACGTTATACAACACGGAATAATAATGCTAAATAGTTACGAAATAATAAGAACTTCTGAATATACTCCTAACGAATGAGTTCTTGGTTTTAGGTGTATTAGCTTACGTTTAGATTTGAACGTTTTGATTAAGTCAAAACCGCAATGTATTAAGCGATCCATGAGGATTTTGACGATTGAAAAACG
>JAGLTR010000087.1 GCA_023135155.1 Gammaproteobacteria bacterium | reverse complement strand
AAACAAATAGTTGCGTCATCCCGCGACTTGACTGCGGGATCTAGATAATAAATCATTTTCTCATATTTATTGGATCCCGCGGTCAAGCCGCGGGATGACGGTGTTTTTAATGAGACAGCTTTGCCAATGAGGTTTGATGCTTTGCTCTTTGCTGGGTAAATCAGTACAATTTGATCTTTGATTTGTCTGGGAGAGAAAGCTATGTCTTGGAATGAACCTGAGCAGAAAGATCCATGGAAAAGAAAGCCTCAAAAGCAGGATGGCCCGCCGGATTTAGATGAGTTGGTAAAAAAACTACAGAAGAAAATTAATTCTGTATTTGGTGGCAAGAAAAGTGCAGGCAAAGATGGTAGCATTAAAATCAGTAAACCTCACAATACGTCAATAATTAGTTTTTTTGTTGTTTTAGCGATTCTTATTTGGGCGCTTTCGGGAATATTTATTGTCTCTCCTGCTGAGCGTTCAGCAGTTCTACGTTTTGGAAAATATGTGCGCACGGTCGGTCCTGGTCCGCATTGGATTCCGCGTTTTATTGAATCGAAAAACACTGTTAATGTACAGAGTGTTTCGAACTATCCTTATCAAGCGGAAATGCTGACTAAAGATGCTAATATTGTTTCAGTCGCTGTGGCTGTGCAATATCGCATTAGCAATGTACAAGATTATCTCTTTAGTGTGAATAACCCAACTCAGAGTCTCCAGCAAGCAACGGCAAGTGCGCTGCGTCAAGTTGTTGGGCGTACTACTTTAGATGAGATTCTAACGACAGGACGTGAGCAGGCGCGTGAAGAAATTCAGAAGCAATTAATGGCAATTTTACAGCGCTATCATACTGGTTTCATAATTACTGATGTAACACTATTGCCTGTGAAGCCGCCAGAAGCAGTTACCGAAGCTTTTGATGATGTAAATAAGGCGCGTGAGGATGAGCAGCGCTATATTAATAGTGCTAAGGCGTATCAACAAAAGGTTGTACCTATTGCTAAAGGTCAGGCGGCACGTATGCTGCAAGCAGCGCAAGCTTATCAACAGCAAGTTGTTCTGCGGGCGCATGGAGATACGGCGAACTTTTTGGCATTATTACCTAAATATTTAAAATCTCCGCAAGTGTTAAGTGAGAAAATATATTTAACAACTATGGAAGCAATATTAAAACATACCAGTAAAATTATGATCTCTGCGAAAGGGAATAGTAATGTTATGTATCTACCAATTGATAAATTAATGAGTAAGTATTCTAACGCTACTAAAATTAAGAAAATTACTGATGCTGACACTGGCGTTACATCGACACAAAATGTGAGCACTAATCCAGCCGCTCAGCTAGCTGGAAATAGGCCAACGCGTGCTAGCTATTCAAACGGAGGTGCGCTCTAATGACCGCAATAAGAAGAAATATTGTCATTACTCTTGGTATTATTATTTTACTGTTTATCTACTTAGGTATGTATACAGTAAATGAAGGCCAACGTGCATTAGTTTTACGCTTGGGAAAGATAACAACAGATGGTCAGGGAAAGGCTCTAGTTTTTGCCCCGGGGTTACATTTTAAAACACCGTTTATTACTGAGTCTCTGAAATTAGATACGCGGTTGCAGACTTTAGATGTGCAATCATCGCGAGTTCTAACGAAAGAGCAGAAATATGTTTTGGTTGATTATTATGTTAAATGGAAAATACAAGATTTGTCGCTCTATTATCAGCGTACCGGAGGGGACGTTGTACAGACGGAAACGTTGTTGCAGCAGAAAATAAATAATGCCTTACGTGCCGCTTTTGGTCGACGCACAATTACTGAAGTTGTTTCTGGGCAGCGTGGTGACGTAATGGATCTGCTTAAAAAACGGGCTGATGAAGGTGCGCAAAGTTTAGGTGTTGATATTATTGACGTACGTATTAAGAGAATTGATTTGCCTGAAGAGGTGAGTTCTTCAGTTTTTGATCGTATGCGTGTTGAGCGTGAACAGGCAGCAACTAGGCATCGTTCTGAAGGTAGAGCGCAAGCTGAAATTGTAAGAGCACAAGCGGATGCGGCAGTAACAGTCACGTTAGCGAAAGCGCGAGCAAAGTCTGCGAAGATTCGTGCCACAGGTGATGGCCAAGCTGCACAAATTTATATTAGTGCATTTGGAAAGAACCTAGGATTTTATGCATTTTTACGTAGCTTAGAAGCATATAAAAATTCTTTTAATAGCAAAAAAGATATCTTATTGCTGAGTCCTACTGGGCAGTTCTTTAAGTATTTTAAGGGTGTTAAGTAAATTGGTAGTCATTTACTGCCCATGTTATCCCGTACTTGATGCGGGATCCAGAAGCATGTGTAGTGCGCAATATTCTAACTATACTATGGATTCCGCGGTTAAGCCGTGGAATGACGTTAGACAGATACGTAAATTGTTTGTATCAAGGAGAGTGGGATGACTTGGGAGATTATTTTATCGGCTATTGCTTTGCTTTTGGTTTTTGAAGGTATCGTTCCATTTGTTTCGCCGCGTTCTTGTAAGCGTATGATGCGTGTGATGAGTAATATTGGTGATCGTCCTTTGCGCATTATGGGTTTAATTGCGATGCTGCTCGGCGCGGGATTGATGGTGTTTGTGCATATTGGTATTTTGTAGATTAGTGAGGCTTTGATTTATTTATGGCTAGAAATATTATTATATTAGGCGCGCAGTGGGGCGATGAAGGTAAAGGTAAAATAGTTGATTTGTTGACGCAAAAAGTATCTGCAGTTGTGCGGTTTCAAGGTGGACACAATGCGGGTCATACATTGGTTATTGATGATGATAAAATTATTCTACGCCTGATTCCCTCAGGTATTTTACACGATAATGTACGTTGTTTTATTGGCAATGGGGTAGTGTTATCTCCAAGCGCTTTGTTAGAGGAGATGGATGAATTAGAGGCTCGTGGTGTTCCAGTAAAAAAGCGTTTACGTATTAGTTATGCTAGTAGTTTATTGTTGCCATATCATGTGGCCTTAGATAAGGCGCGCGAATTGGCGCGAGGCAGTGATGCGATTGGTACAACTGGACGTGGGATTGGTCCTGCTTATGAAGATAAGGTCGCCAGACGTGGTTTGCGTGCTAGTGATTTATTGGATGCGAATACTTTAGCCGAGAAACTTGAGCCTTTAGCGGAATATCATAATTTTATGTTACAGAATTATTATGGTGTTGAAAGCTTATCATTTAAAAAAGTTTTCGATGATTTAATGCAAGTCGGTGAGAAAATTAAACCACTGTTGACTGATGTCGTCATGGATTTAAAACAGTTGCAAGATGACAATAAAAATATTTTGTTTGAAGGAGCGCAAGGGGCACTGCTTGATATTGATCATGGAACCTATCCGTTTGTTACCTCTTCTAATACAACCGCTGGTGCTGCGTCAACTGGTTCTGGTTTTGGACCGTTATATTTTGATTATGTTTTGGGAATTATTAAAGCGTATACAACGCGTGTTGGTTCTGGTCCGTTCCCGACAGAGCTGCATGATGCTTTTGGTAAAAGAATGGCTGAGCGTGGCAATGAATTCGGTTCGGTTACAAAGCGACCACGGCGTTGCGGATGGTTTGACGCTGTTGCTATGCAGCGCGTGGTACAAATTAATAGCATCTCTGGTTTGTGTATTACAAAGTTGGATGTTTTGGATGGTTTTGAGACGGTGAAGATTTGTGTGGCATATGAAAATGGTGTGCCGACTTATGAAGAGCTGCCAGGATGGAGTGAATCTACCTATGGAGTTAAAGAAATTAGTGGTTTGCCAGTTAATGCGCAAAACTATTTGGCTAGATTGTCAGAGTTATTAGAAATTCCAGTTGATATTGTTTCTACAGGACCTGATCGTAATGAGACAATTATATTAAATGATTTGTTTGGTTAATTAATATTAGTAACAGTTTTTAAATAGGAGAAACTTATGAAAAAATTACTGTTCTTACCGATAATGGTTTTACTATTATCTGGTTGTGCAGCGATGATTCAAGATCATTGTCAGACGTCTTCGGCGTATTCTGCTGGTGTTAATGATGGGCAATATGGGCGTTATATGCAGTCAGATTATGCATCTATTTGTCCGGTGCCACGTCAGGCAATGATTAATGCATCTTATCGACGTGGTTTTAATTTTGGTGCGAGCAATCCAAGGCCGGAGCCAGTTCCTGTGCCGGTTCCATATTATCCACCTTATCATTATCACCATCATCATCATTATCATCCTTACCCTGGTCCGCGCCCAAGGCCTCGTCCAAGACCAAGACCGCGTCCAAGACCTCGTCCGCACCCTCATCATCATGGGCGACGTATCGTGCCGATGCCGATTGTGCCAATTGGACCTGGTCCAGTGATCCCTTATCCGCATCATAAGCACAATAGTCATTTGCGGCCGATTAGGTTTGGTTCTAAGAAAAAATAATTAAATTAAACCGTAGAGACGCCCAACCTGGGCGTCTTTTTTATGGGTTATTGAAAAATATTGGCTGGCTTTGTGAGCGAGAGCGAACAAAGCGAAGGCTGGTGCCGAGGAGAGGACTTGAACCTCCACGGGATTGCTCCCACAAGCATCTGAAGCTTGCGTGTCTACCAATTCCACCACCCCGGCATAAAACTAACTGCTGGCTTTATTAATCTTCGAATCTGCTAATACTGTGTCGCAATTCATACGTGTATAACGCTGCATTAGGGTTGCGCGTTTTGTGGGTGAGTTCCACTGTATATTCATGTTCTGATCATTGCGATAGAAGATGATTTGGCGCTTTAGTTGATCACAAGTCATGTGTTGATCCGTTGCTGCGTTGCCTTGAGTGAAGTTAGTCATCGCTTTGCAGCCTGATAGGGCTACGGTAATTAATGCTAAAAGGGCAAAAAATTTTTTCATGTTGTTCTCCTGAAACTAGCGCCTGGTTTGCTCAATAAGTTTGAGATGATACCATAAAGCTTCTGTGGTTTTCATATACAACGAGTACAAATTATGGCAGAATTCTCAGTTCATTGATTATGAAGAAATTTTCCACTAAAAACGATCCCTATAGCGAGCGCGAGGCACAGAAGTACTCTAAGCCTATTCCAAGTCGCGAATATATCATGCAATATCTTGAGGAGCTGGGTCGTCCAGCGACCTTTGATAACCTATGTCGCGCATTTAGTCTGCGTGCAGACGATAAGCAGGATGCTTTATCTAAGCGGCTGGGCGCTATGGTGCGTGATGGCCAGGTTCTTGCTAACCGGCGTGGTAGTTACGCTTTAGTTGATAAGCTTTCGCTGGTGCGTGGTTTAGTTGTTGGGCACAAAGATGGCTTTGGCTTTTTAATATCTGAGGATGCTGGAAACGATATTTTTCTACCAGCACGACAGATGCGAGCTGTTTTTTCTGGTGATAGGGTATTGGTTAGAGTTGTTGATGAGAAAAGACGTGGCAAACAATCAGGTATTGTTGTTGAGGTGTTAGAGCGCAATACGACGCGCATTGTTGGACGTTATTTTGAGGAGAGTGGCGCAAGTTTTGTTGTACCAGCAAATAAGCGTATTACGCAGGATATTATTATTTTACCAGGTGAAGAGGGTGATGCTAAACCTGGTCAGTTAGTTGATGCAGAAATTATTACTTATCCAAATTTACGCCGTCAAGCGACTGCAAAAGTTGTTGAGGTTTTGGGTGAGCACATGGCGCCAGGTATGGAAATCGAGGTCGCTATGCGCACGCATAATTTACCATACATCTGGTCTGAAGCGACGTTAATTGAGGCAGCGCAATTAAAGGATAAGCTCTCTATATTAGATGCGAAGAAAACTGATGGTGATGAGCTAATTGCTGGGCGCAAAGATTTGCGTAAGTTGCCATTTGTTACTATTGATGGCGCTGATGCAAGAGATTTTGATGATGCTGTTTATTGTAAGCCTGGAGCAAAAGGTGGCTGGCAATTGTTTGTTGCAATTGCGGATGTTAGTTATTATGTCAAACCTGATACTGGCTTAGATCAAGAGGCTTTATTGCGCGGTAATTCGGTTTATTTTCCAAGTTCAGTCGTACCTATGTTGCCAGAAATATTATCTAATGAACTTTGTTCATTAAAACCTAATGTTGATCGTTTGGCGATGGTGTGTGAAATCACAATTGATAATTCTGGTAATTTACAGTGTTTTGCGTTTTATGAGGCCGTTATCTGCTCGCACGCACGTTTAACTTATAGTTTGGCCGCAAAAATGTTGGCCGGTAGCGATAAGAGTAATGCAAAACTGTTGCCGCATTTACAAGAGCTACATAAACTATTTGGCGCATTGGAGAGGCAGCGGGTTGAGCGTGGCGCTGTCGAATTTGAGACAGTTGAAACGCAAATTATTTTTGGTGAGAATAAAAAGATTAAAACAATATTGCCGACGGAGCGTAATATTGCGCATAAAATAATTGAAGAGTGTATGTTGGCGGCAAATGTTTGCGCCGCGAAATATTTATTACAGAAAAAAATCCCAGCACTTTATCGAGTGCATGAGTCTCCTGATGAAGAGCGGCTTGAGAAGCTGCGGAATTATCTAGGGATGATAGGTTTAAGTTTGGGTGGTGGTAGTGAGCCTACGCCAAAAGATTATGCATTATTGGTGCAGCAGATCAAAGGACGCCCAGATCGTTTTATTATTCAGACCATGTTGCTGCGCTCCATGCGCCAGGCGGTTTATGATGCTGAGAATGTCGGCCACTTTGGTTTGGCGTACGATGCTTATGGTCATTTCACATCGCCAATAAGGCGTTACCCGGATTTGATTACACATCGCGCTATTAGGCACGCAATTCGCGGCGGTAATTTACAAGATTTTTATTATGACAATAACCAGGTGCATAATTTCGGTGAACACTGCTCTATGACTGAAAGACGCGCAGATGAGGCTGCAAATGATGTTGTTGAATGGCTTAAATGTGAGTATATGCTGGATAAAGTTGGCAAAGAGTATGATGGTATTATTAGTGGTGTTTGTGGCTTTGGTGTCTTTGTCGAGTTAAAAGAAGTTTATGTTGAAGGGTTAATTCATATTACCTCGTTGGTTAATGATTATTATGAGTTCGATGATGTTCGTCAGTGTTTGCGTGGTAAACGTACGGGCAAGAAATATGCTTTGGGTGGCGCAGTAAAAGTCTTAGTTGCGCGTGTTGATTTAGATGAACGTCAGTTGGATTTCGAGCTAGTTGATTAATATATTCTAGGGTTAAATTATGCGAAATAACGATAAAATTATTTATGGTGTGCATTCTGTATTGGCTATTCTAAAGCAACAGCCGGAGAATGTTTGTGAACTGATGGTTGCTTCAGGTCGAGATGATAAACGCATAACAGATATAATAAAGTTGGCTGCAGATATTGGCATTAAGCCGCAATACTATGAGCGTAAGCAGTTAGATTCGATGTTTGCGGAGATGAATCATCAAGGTGTTATAGTTAAGCTAGCGAAGATTAAAAGTTTTGCTGAAAATGATTTAATAGAGTTGTTGGATAGCCTGCAAGAGGCGCCATTTTTATTATTTCTAGATGGAGTGCAAGATCCGCATAATCTGGGAGCCTGTTTAAGGACTGCCAATGCCGCTGGTGTGCATGCAGTTATCGCACCCAGAGATAGTGCTGTTGGACTTACGCCGGTTACTCGTAAGGTTGCAAGTGGTGCGGCTGAGGTTACGCCATTTATTCAAGTTACAAATCTAGTGCGTACAATGCAGACATTAAAAGATCGTGGTATTTGGTTTTATGGGGCTGATGGTGATGCTAAAGACAACATTTATGCAACAAAACTAACAGGTTCAATTGCCTTAGTTATGGGTGCAGAGGGCGAAGGTTTGCGTCGGCTTACGCGAGAAAATTGTGATTTCTTAATGAATATCCCAATGTTTGGTAGTGTTGAAAGCTTAAACGTATCAGTTGCAACTGCTATTTGTATTTATGAGGTAGTTCGTCAGCGCGTCTAATCCTTTAACTTTGTTTGTAAAATATCATTCACCTGTTTAGGGTTAGCTTTGCCTTGTGTGGTTTGCATAACTTGTCCGATAAAGTAACCGATTATTTTTTCGTTGCCTGTTTTGAATTGTTCAACCTGCTTGGGGTTGTTCTTAATTATTGTATCAATTATCTTTTCAATTTCGGTGTTATCAGTTATCTGCTTTAAGCCTTTGTTAGCTATTATTTCATCAACTTCACCCTCCTTATTCCAAAGTGCCTCGAACACGGTTTTAGCAATTTTTCCTGAGATGGTATTGTCTTCTATGCGTTTTATCAGCATTGCTAAGTGTTGTGGTTTAACTGGGCAGGCTATTGTTTCCAAATTATCACGATTAATATGCGCTGTTAATTCGCCCAGCATCCAGTTGGCAATGCTTTTCGCGGAGTTTTTTGCATGCCTTACGGTATCTTCGAAGTATTTTGCGAGCTCTATATTGTTGGCAAGTGTATTTGCTTCATATGCTGGTAGTTTGTATTCCTGTTGGAAGCGCTGGAATTTCTGTTGTGGTAGTTCAGGCAGCGTGTCGCGTATGGCATCAATAAAAAGGTCATCAATAATTATTGGTAACAGGTCAGGATCTGGAAAATAACGATAGTCCTCAGCTTCTTCTTTTGAGCGCATGCTGCGAGTTTCATTTTTTTCGGAGTCGTATAGTCTGGTTTCTTGAGTTATTTTGTCGCCATTATTAAGAACATTAATTTGGCGTTCTACTTCATAATTAATGGCTTTTTCAACAAAGCGAAATGAGTTGATGTTTTTTATTTCAGTGCGCGTGCCCAGTTTTGTTTCACCTCTTGGTCTGACTGAAACATTGGCATCGCAGCGGAATGAGCCTTCTTGCATGTTAGCATCGCTAATTTCAAGATGGCGTACTAGTGTGTGTAGTGTTTTTAGGTATGCAACAGCTTCTTCGGCAGAGCGCATGTCTGGTTCTGATACGACTTCGACTAGTGGTGTACTGGCGCGATTTAAGTCAATGCCTGTCATGCCATGAAAATCTTCATGAAGTGATTTGCCTGCATCTTCTTCTAGGTGTGCCCGAGTTATACCAATCGTTTTTTTTGTTCCATCTTCTAAGTAAATGTCCAGGTGGCCGCCTTTTACTATTGGCAGTTCGTATTGGCTGATTTGATAGCCTTTAGGTAGGTCGGGATAGAAATAATTCTTGCGTGCAAATACTGATTCATAATTGATTTCGCCGTCGATACCAAGACCGAGTTTAACGGCCATGCGAATTGCTTCTTTATTTGTAACAGGTAAAACGCCTGGCATACCAAGATCAATTGCGCAGGCTTGTGTATTCGGTTCAGCGCCAAAGGTTGTTGCAGCGGCTGAGAATAATTTCGATTTTGTGGCTAATTGTACATGCACTTCAAGACCAATTACTGTTTCGAATTCCATAATTTAAAACCCCTCAGGAATTTGTTGATGCCAATCTGTTACTTGTTGATATTGGTGGGCGATATTTAATAAATTTGCTTCTTTAAAATAATTGCCGATTAATTGTACGCCGATGGGTAAACCTTCAGTGAATCCGGCGGGCATTGATAGTGCGGGCAGGCCAGCTAGGTTTGCCGGAATTGTGTAGATATCATTTAAATACATTTCGATTGGTGTTTGACTGCTATTGCCGATTGCAAAAGAAGGCGTTGGTGTGGTGGGGCTTAGTATTATATCAACATCTTCATAGGCGCGCTTAAAGTCATCTGCAATTAAGCGACGAATTTTTTGCGCTTTTAGATAGTAGGCGTCATAGTAACCGCTAGAAAGAGCATATGTGCCAACCATAATTCGTCGTTTTACTTCATCACCAAAACCCTCACCACGCGAGCGCGCATAAAGATCTTCTAGGTCTAAAGGATTTTTGCAGCGGTAGCCGTAACGCACACCATCAAATCTGGCAAGATTGGATGAGCATTCCGCAGGTGCAATAATGTAATAAGCTGGAGCTGATAATTTACTATGCGGTAAAGTGATTTCCTTTAATTTTGCGCCTAATCTTTCTAGCTCAGTTAGGACGTTATCTATTTTTACGGCCACGCCTGTTGTAAGGTTTTCATCAAAATATTCTTTTGGTAAACCGATAGTAACGCCTTTTAAAGAGTTATTTAGAGTCGCAGTATAATCAAGAACTGGTTCTTGCATGCTAGTTGAATCTTGGACATCAAAGCCTGACATATGATTTAGAAGAATAGCTGCATCTTCAGCGCTGGTTGCCATGGGTCCGGCTTGATCGAGGCTAGATGCGAAAGCCACCATGCCAAAACGTGAAATGCGGCCATAGGTTGGCTTAATGCCAGTTAGATTGCAATAGCTTGCAGGTTGGCGAATAGAGCCGCCGGTATCAGTGCCTGTTGCGACGGGAGTTAGGTATGCGGCAACGGCTGCAGCCGAGCCTCCTGAAGAGCCTCCTGGAACATTTTGTAGGTTCCAAGGGTTGCAGACGTGCCCATAAAAACTATTTTCGTTAGATGAACCCATGGCAAATTCATCCATATTAGTTTTACCTAATAAAATCATGCCAGCTTGCTTTAACTTATTGGTCATTGTGGCTTCATAAGGAGAAATAAAGTTATCTAGTATTTTTGATCCGCAGCTGGTTTTAATATCTTTAGTGCAAAATAAATCTTTGTGTGCAATCGGGATCCCTGTCAAAGGTGTAGTTTTATTTTCTGCAATTCTTTTATCAGCATTTTTTGCTTGTATTAACGCAAGTTCATCAGTGACAGTAATAAAACTATTTAATTTTGAGTCATATTTTTCCATGCGTTCTAAAAATATTTTAGTTAATTCTACGCATGATATAGTTTTTTTATGCAGTAGCTTTGAGAGCTCTTTTATTGATTTCGTGTGCATTATTCTTCTTCTGTGTTATTTATTACTTTTGGTACCAGGTAAAGTCCAGCTTCTGTAAGCGGGGCTAGTTTCTGAAACAGCTCTCTTTGGTTGGTTTCGATGACCTCATCTTCACGTAAACGTTGCGCTAAATTTTGTGGGTGTGCCATGGGTTTTATGTCGCTAGTATCAACTGTGTTGATTGCCTCGACGAAATTGAGAATTTTAGTAAGGTTTTCGCCATGGACCTTGAGCTCATCTTTTGGGATCTGTAGTCGGGCAAGATGAGCAATTTTGCGGATGTCTTGTTCAGATAGTGTCGTCACGGATTTTGCTCCAAGAAAGTTATCGATTCGCTAATATAGGTAGCAGGTTTGTGGATGTCAACAGCCCTACGTTATAACCAGTAAAATCGCTTCAAAACATTTTCGAATTCGGGTAAAGTATCACATCTATTTTTTGCTAAATTATATAGGTGTAAATGCTATGTTTAAAAAGATCCGGGGACTGTTTTCAACTGACTTATCAATCGATTTGGGAACTGCAAATACTTTGATATTTAAGCGAAATGAGGGGATTGTGTTAAACGAGCCTTCCGTTGTTGCTGTGCGCCATGAAGGCGGCAATCAAAATCGGGTGGCCGCAGTTGGTGTAGAGGCTAAACGTATGCTTGGTAGAACCCCGGGCAATATTACAGCTATTCGCCCATTAAAAGACGGCGTCATCGCAGATTTTTACGTTACAGAGAAAATGTTACAGCACTTTATTCATAAAGTGCATGAATCCAAATGGTTTTTAACTCCGAGTCCACGCGTGCTAGTTTGTGTGCCATGCGGCTCAACGCAGGTTGAGCGCCGTGCAATTCGTGAATCAGCTTTGGGAGCGGGAGCGCGTGAAGTGTATTTGATTGATGAGCCGATGGCAGCAGCTATTGGCGCAGGGTTGCCAGTTGATAAGGCTAGTGGTTCGATGATTGTCGATATTGGTGGCGGTACTACGGAAGTTGCGATTATTTCTTTAAATGGCATTGTTTTTTCACAATCAGTGCGTATTGGTGGCGATAAATTTGATGAAGCTGTCATCAATTATGTGCGTCGCAATTATGGTAGTCTGATCGGTGAGACAACTGCCGAGCGTATTAAGCATGAGATTGGTACAGCATTTCCAGGTACTGTGGTTAGAGATATGGAAGTTCGTGGACGTAATCTTGCTGAAGGAATTCCGCGTAGCTTTACACTTAGCAGTAATGAAGTGTTAGAGGCTCTGCAAGAACCATTGTCTGGTATTGTTGGCGCGGTACGTGCTGTACTAGAACAAGCTCCACCTGAATTGGCATCTGATATTGCTGAAAGCGGTATGGCTTTAACAGGTGGTGGCGCATTGCTGAAAGATTTAGATCGTCTGTTGATGGAAGAGACGGGTTTGCCTGTTATTGTTGCTGAAGATCCTTTAACTTGTGTAGCGCGTGGCGGTGGTCAGGCGTTGGAAATGGTTGAGGCTTTAGGTGGCGATTTCCTTTCTCGGGAGTAGAAAGATTAATAAGCAACTGTTTGCTAAAGGCTCATTTTTAGGAGCACGTTTTTTCTTTTTCTTATTGTTGTCGCTGGTTGTCATGATCAGTGACTACCGTTTTCACTATTTTCATAAAGTTAAGTCAGCACTTTCAGTGGTTGTGCTGCCAGTACAAGAGTTAGTGAGTTGGCCAGCTAAATCATTTCATTGGGTCGATAGTCGTGTTAAATCACGCCATGCTTTGTTAGATCAAAATAATGCGTTAAAGCAGCAGTTATTACTGTTGCAGGTCAAGACCCAGAAGATAATTGCGTTAGAGAATGAGAATGCACAGTTGCGGGCTCTTTTGAGTTCGTCGACACATTTGGATGGCAAGGTGTTGGTGGCGCAATTGTTGGCAGTTAACGTGAATCCGTTGGATCCACAAATAGTTTTGGATAAAGGGCGGGGGCGCGGTGCATATATTGGCCAGCCTGTTTTTGATGCTACAGGTGTGATGGGGCAAGTTGTCGAGGTAGGTCCGTATACGAGCAGAGTTTTGCTAGCGACTAGTAATCGTAGCGCGATTCCTGTGCAAGATGTGCGAAATAATGTGCGTGCGATCGCGGTTGGTGCGGGTTATACGGGGGATATGCAACTGGTGCATGTGCCAGATACCGTTGATATTAAGCCGGGTGATAAGCTGGTTACCTCTGGATTGGGTCTGCGTTTTCCAATTGGGTATCCTGTTGGTGTTGTGCAGTCAGTTAAACATATTGTTGGAGAGAGGTTTGCGCGTATTGAAGTTATTCCGAGTGCGCATTTAAATAGTAGTCGCCAAGTTTTGTTGGTTTGGCCGGAACAGTCAAAATTAGCTAAACAGGTACGAGCAATGTTAGCCCCACCTCATGAAGCTCATACTTAAGTCATGAAAAAAACACTGTTAATTATCTTTAGTTTTATTATTGCCATGATGTTAGCTATTGTGCCAATGCCAGCGTGGCTGAATTGGTTACGGCCGGATTGGGTTGCTATGGTGCTTATTTATTGGGTTTTGGTGTTGCCTAATGTGGTTAGTATCGGTGTGGCTTGGGTTGTTGGTTTAATATTGGATGCGCTAACGGGTTCCGTTTTAGGGGCTCATGCTTATGCGTTAGTTTGCGTGGCTTATTTTGTGTCAAAATTCCAGATGCGAATTCACTTGCTTGATTTAACGCAAAAGGCTGTGATTGTCTTTATTGCCATTTTTCTCTATCAACTGGTTATCTTCGCAATAAATGGTATGCTGGGTCGTATGCCGGCAACGTTTTTATATTGGTTGCCATGTTTATCAAGCGCTATTATTTGGCCTTGGATTTATCTAGTGTTAAATGATAGTAAGGATCATTTTGATTTAGCTGTGAAATAGTGAATAAAATTGGAACTAAAATATTTCATTTTATAGGCTTGATGTTTGCAAGCATCATTATCATAGCTGCTGTTTTACTTTATGCTTTAAAATTTACTACTCCAATATTGCAAAAACACCATCAACAAATTGAAGCTTTGGTGAGTCGTATCTTGCAACAGCCTGTTAGGATTGGAACTATTAAGGTTGATCGAACAGGTATTAGCCCAGAATTTCAATTTGGTAATGTCAGTATACTGTCAAAGGATGGTAATAAGACAATTGCGCATATCGATGATTTCTATATCCAAATAAGTTTACTTAAAAGTTTATTGTCCGAACGTTTTGAACCAAGTTTATTATTGATTTCAGGAGCTCATTTTGAGCTGTATCAGGATGGAAAGAAAGGCGGATTTAAAAGTGCATTGCATCAGATTGAGCAGAAAAATAGGTTTGTGGAGTGGTTATTAACGCAAGGCCAAATTTCTTTGCAGAAAATAGCGGTAACATTACACGGCGCTAATAATAAAAAGTTTGAATTTGCTGGCTTAAGAGCCCAGCTTAAAAATACGCTTGTAATGCATAGTATAGTTGTTTTGGGTAGAGTGTCACAGCCGGATTTGGGATGGTTTCGCTTGGTTTTGAGATTGCGAGGGTTGCCCGATAATAAGCACATCAATGCGCATGGTTATATTAATATGCACAATATGGATTTGCAGGCATTAAGCGATGAGTTTCCACTAAGTAATTATAAGGCGCAGTCAGGGCATGTAAATGCGCAGATATGGTTTAAGTTGCTTAATAGTAAAGTGCGAGTCCATAGTAAATTCGCTTTAGTTAATACACGCTTACAACTGCCGCAGCAGCAGAAGATATTCTTGCAGAAATTAAATGGCGATATTTTGCTGCAGAATGATGATGGCAAATGGTTGTTAGATGGTGTTTATAGCAAGATTGCTGTGAACTATAACGAGATGTTTCGTAAGTCTTTGGAGATTGATAATGCTCAAGCGAATATGACTTGGCAGCATTATAGCGATGGTTGGCATATTAGTGGTAATAATATCAAACTTGTCAACAATGACATTAGCTTGCGCGCAAAAATACTGTTAACCAGCGATGATAATGCGGCGCCAGTTATTAATTTTCAAGCTAATTATAAAATAAGAAATATGCAGCACGTTGCGCGTTATTATCCCGTAAAAATAATGGGACCAGGTTTGGTTACATGGCTTGATAAAGCGTTTGCAACTGGCAATGGAATCGATGGCGTTTTCAAATTGCAGGGCGCTTTAAAAGATTTTCCTTATACTCATGGCAAAGGACACTTTCTTGTAGCAGGCAATTTGCGTAACCTTTCTTTGAATTATGCTCCGGGTTGGCCAAAGTTTGATGCGCTTAATGGCAAGGTGATCTTTTCTGGTGACTCAATGCAGATTAACGCAGATGCTTATATCGGAAAGATTTATGTACACAATATTAAAGCAACTATTCCGCAGTTAACAAAGCCAAAACTGCAGGTTGTAGGGACACCTATTACTGATAATGCTGTGGCGACTGATTTTGTGATGCATTCTCCGTTAAAAAATAGTGTTGGCAAAAAACTTCGAGGTATAGGCTTATCAGGCCCTATAGCAATGTGGTTAGCATTGTCACTTTCGCTAGGAAAAACTCCAGGACCAAATCATGTGCATGGAGTGATAACCGAGAATGGTGCTGTGGTCTCAGTTCCTAGTTGGGGTGTGCGACTACAAGATATGCATGGTGATGTGCATTTTACTGGTAACTCTTTAAGCTCAGATGCATTACATGGGCAGTTTTTAGGTGAGCGGACGAATATTGATATTACAACTCTTAATAAGAATAGCAGACACCCTGTAACGCGACTTTCATTGCATGGCAAAATGCAGGTGAATGCTTTGGCAAAAATGGTCAAGCTTAATATTTCGCAAGCGATAACAGGAAGCCTAAACTATGATGCTATTCTGCGTATTGCCAGTGATCAGCATAATTTTGAAAATAGTTTTTATCTTGCTTCGAATTTGTGCGGTGTAACAGTGCATCTGCCAGCGCCATTTACAAAGCTTAAGCCTGTTGCGCGCAAATTTACTGTTTCAGCTACTTATAGTGATAGCAAGCCGATTAATGCCGTGGTTAATTATGGTGATAATATTGGAGCGGCACTTTCGTTAGATAAAACGTACGGCGGATTGCATTTTAATAGTGGAGTATTAAAAATAAATTCGGGTATGCCGTATTTTTCTGCGCAACCTGGTTTAATTGTTAGAGGTAACTTATCGCAAGTTAATTTGCATGATTGGCAGAAGTACCTAGGAAAAACAGGAAATAGCACTCACGGTTCAATAATTAATTCTGTGCATCTCCATATCGCAAAGTTATTAGCGTTCAATCAGCATCTGGATAATGTTAAGATTAAGTTCTATCCGCAAACGCATGTATGGCACTTAGGGCTTATCAATAATGTGATTAATGGATTTATTGATATTCCATATATTTATCCTCGAGGTGTTATCTATGCGCAGTTTTCTAAGTTGCATTTGAGAAGTAATAAAAAAATCGGAAAATCCATAACGCCTGAAAGTATTCCAGCACTACACCTAGTTAGTGATGATTTTAGTTTTGGAAAATATCACTATGATCGCGCTGAGATCAATGTTGAGCCAAGTGATAATACTTTGCTGATCAAAAAATTAGCGTTGGATGATAGTATTTCGCATCTGTCAGCTACAGGTGATTGGGGTTATGCTCAACATGCACAGCGCACAATATTATATGGTCAGTTGAATACAGTAAACATGGGAGCTTTGCTGCATAATTGGGGTAAATCTAATAATTTAGCTGGTGGTAAAGGTGGTTTAACATTTACTTTGCATTGGCCAGGGACGCCTTTTAGTCCAAGTTTGGCCACAACAAGCGGTAATATTGCCATTGACTTAACGGATGGCAGCATTACGCACTTAAGTAAGAAAACTGAGGAGGAAATTGGTTTAGGGCGGGTATTAAATTTATTAAGCTTACAGTCGTTGCCAAGACGGTTAACGATGAACTTTAGTGACCTTACAGCAAAAGGATACGCGTTTAATCGACTCAAGGGTGACGTGCGCTTGGTAAATGGTAATGCTTATACGGATAATGCTGATTTAGATGGTACAGTTGCTCAAATAAATGTTGTGGGTCGCATTGGTGTTGCGCGAAAAAATTACGATTTAATATTAACTATGATTCCAAACGTTACTTCAAGTTTGCCAATTATAGCTACAATAGCTGGAGGTCCTATTGCGGGAGCAGTTACTTGGGCAGCCGATGAGTTATTTCGACATACCCTCCAGCCAGCAACAGCTTACAAATACAAGATTACCGGTTCTTGGAAGCATCCAACAGTTGTTAAATTAACCCACCATGGTTTGAAAAAGATATGAGTGATAATTTTAAGTTAGCGCAAAATGCTTTATTGGAGTGTCATGGATTATCAGTTGATGATTTATATGCTTGTATTGGTGAAGCTTCGGGATGTGGTATTGACTACGCTGATGTCTATTTGCAGGTTATTCATTCCGAGTCAATTGGTCTTGAGGAAGGGCAGGTCAAAGATAGTAGTTTTGCGGTAAATAAAGGCTTTGGTGCGCGCGCTATAAGTGGTGAGAAAACGGGATTTGCTTATTGCAACGATGTTAGTAAAAGTGAATTAATTAGCGCTGCGCATGCTGCACGTAGTATTGCTAGAAGTGGTAAAGAGGGAGTTGTTGCGCAACCAGTTGCCCGGTTTGGTCATGATTTATATCTGCCTAATGATCCCTTGGCTTCGATAAAGGAGGCGGATAAATTAACGTTATTGCATGCTGTAGATGTTGAGGCAAGAAAACAAGATAGCCGTATTAAACAGGTTTTTGTGAGTCTTGTTGGTGTCTATGAGATCATATTAGTTATGGCTAGTGATGGTGATCTGGCGGCTGATGTGAGGCCGTTAGTGCGTTTGAATGTTAATGTAATCGCTGAAGAAAATGGGCGTTTTGAATCTGGCGTCTCAGGTGGCGGGAGGCGTGCTGATTATAATTATTTTTTAAAGAATGATATTGGACTAGGTTTCGCGCGGGAAGCAGCGCGTATTGCTCTTGTGAATTTAAGGGCAGTTAGTGCTCCAGCTGGTACAAAGCCGGTTGTTTTAGGTCCTGGTTGGCCTGGGATTATTTTACACGAAGCAGTTGGGCATGGATTAGAAGGGGATTTTAATCGTAAAAAAAGCTCTGCTTTTTCCGATAAAATGGGGCAGAAGGTTGCCAGTGATGTTTGTACGATAGTGGATAATGGCGCACTTAAGGGTGAATTGCGGGGCTCACTCAATATTGATGATGAGGGCACGCCAACACAAAACACAGTTTTAATAGAAAATGGTGTATTAAAAAATTATATACTGGATAAATTAAATGCGCGTTTGTTAGGAATGAAGTCCACGGGCAACGGTAGGCGAGACTCATTTGCTGCAACACCAATTCCTCGTATGACTAATACCTATATGTTGCCGGGGAAATATACGCATGATGAGATTATTGCATCAGTACAGGATGGTATTTATGCGGCTAGTTTTCATGGTGGTCAGGTTGATATTACTTCCGGCAAATTTGTTTTCTCAACTAGTGAGGCGTATTTAATTGAAAATGGAAAATTAACGGCGCCGATAAAAGGCGCTACGTTAATTGGCGATGGACCGAGTGTGTTAACCAAGGTCTCAATGGTTGGCGATAATTTGGAGCTTGATGAGGGGGTTGGAACCTGCGGAAAAGACGGCCAAAGTGTCCCTGTAGGCGTTGGACAGCCAACTTTGAAAGTGGATGAGATAATAGTTGGAGGGACCTCTACATAAGCCTATACGCCATCCTCAATGTGGTCCTAGATAAGGCTTGACGGGGCTTGGCGCTGTTGGTATAAAGTAGATTCCTTATGGTGGAACGCTTGCTTAGTGAGTGTTCTATGGATTCACCGTCGGAAAATTGAGGAAATAATGAATAAAGCAGAATTAATTGATGAGTTAGCGCTGAAGTCTGGTACTTCAAAAGCTGACGCCGAGCGCGTTCTTAACGCATTTCTCCAAACCGTTACAGATTCACTTGTTAAAGGTGGCGATGTGGCTTTAATTGGTTTTGGTACTTTTACTACTGGTGATCGCGCAGAGCGTACTGGTCGTAACCCACAAACTGGCGCAGAGATCAAAATCCCTGCTGCTCGTGTTGCTAAGTTCAAAGCTGGTAAAGCACTCAAAGACGCTGTAAACAAGTAGTCTAATTAATCGAGAACCACCTTGACGAATTTTCTTCGCAAGGTGGTTTTCTTTTGTCCAAAGTTAGGCTAAACTGCGCACTCTTCATGGTGTGGGTGCTTAGCTCAGCTGGTAGAGCGTCGCCCTTACAAGGCGAATGTCGGGGGTTCGAACCCCTCAGCACCCACCATAAAATCAATGACTTAGCAGAAAACCCGAATTATAATTATTTCCTGGAGTGCGTCTGGAGTGCAACTCTAGTGAACAATGGTGAGTAGGATTGTTATTAATCAAATTTACGCTGGGTGCGATTGACGTGTTTAAACTGTTATTACCATCAAAAATATCAAGAGGGTTAAAATGGTTTTAAATGAGTTACTTGTTATGTGGTGAGGTGATGATTTTTGCTGAGCGGTTTTTTGATTAACAATGCTCTCTAGTAACCGTATGTTGCGTGATCCATTCGTTTAGAAGTTTTTTTGGGTAGCGAATGTTTCTGCCTATTCGTAAATATGAAGGGCCTGGTGTTCTATTTTTCCTATATCCAGTCATTCGATCTTGGCGCAAAAATGACCTGCTCATACCGATGTAGTCTGCAGCTTCTCTTTCACTGAGCATTTCTTTATGTTGTATATAGGTTTGTGTCTTCATAGTTGGTATTTAGATGTTTTCTATATCATATGATAGCATGCGAAGCATGTTTGTCAAGACATTCCTTGACAAACAGTATACAGGAGTAGCGCTGCTTTGTAAGTGATCTGTTTTAAATGGTATGTATTATGTCAGTATACGATTATTTCTTAACATAAGAT
>JAGLTR010000086.1 GCA_023135155.1 Gammaproteobacteria bacterium | reverse complement strand
TCACGGCGCTGAATAATTACGATTTTATTAACACCAGGTTTTTTTAGTAAAACGTCTGCAAGAGCGTTTTTTGGTAACTCCATTTTTCGGTCAGTTCGACTGCAGGGGTTGCATACGGCAACTTCAATTCCGTTTCTGGCAAAGGTTAGCTTAAGGCTGTCATTTTAATTTGTCATATAAATCAACAGGATAGCATAGGCAGGTCGGTCAATAGATTTTCCTTCCTATTTGGGGGGCATTCTGCTTGTCTGGTGAGAGGTGGTTAGTTGTGTTTGCGATTTTTGTGTGCTGATTTTAGCATAATCGCTGAGGTGTAAAGGATGATAGCAATTACCAACCATTGCAGGGTGTTGGTTGGTAGTTCTTTAACGATAAAGGCGGCAATAAGCACGCCGAGGATGCCCCAGATACCGATATTTAGAGCAGCTTTAATATTGTAGCGTTTGCTTTTGATGAACTTGGTTGAGGTGGAGAGTACAACAAAGGAGGACGCACCCATCATAATAGGGAATGTGGCATGAGGTGATAGTCCTAAGAAGTACACCAATGCCATGCATGGGGCAAAAAAACCGATGCCAATCGCAGATAGTGAGCCGATAACAAAACTGCCGGCTAGAGCGATTGCTAGGTTGGCGCCTGTAAGGCCAATTGCGTGACCGCCACTTGGGAGCCAGTGAACTTTCCCGGCGAACATAAAGAAGGCGGTGATGAGCAGGGCGGTGCCCATAGCTATTTGTATTTTTCGTTCAGAGAAGCGCGTGACAATACCAGCACCAATCCAGGCGCCAATACAGCCGGCCGCTATCATTGTGACAAGAGTGATGATGTCTACTTTGATGATATGCATGTAAATTATAGTCTCTACGGCGGCAGGTATTGCGGTGCCGGCGTTTAGTGTTCCCGGAATATCGATATCTTTAGCTTGTTTAGTCAGTTTTAAGAGGGCTGTTATAACTGCAAATGAGCCAATGCCTAGAGCGTCAGAGAAATTGCCAATAAAGCCGATGATGCCAGTTTTAATGGCAGAGGATGGTCCTAGTTGGCCGCGGTTCTTAATGGTATCTCTGATGATAAGAATAGCAATAAATGCAGCAAATATTGCTAATACTGTGGTGACAATATCTAGGGTGTTCATTTAATTATTCCTCCGCCTAAGCACTCTTCATTTTTGTAAAATACCACAGATTGCCCTGCGGTTATAGCCCATTGTTCTTGTTCGAATCTAACATTAATAGTGTTATCCAACTTACTGACTACAGTGCAATTTTGATCATGATGCTGATAGCGAATTTTTGCTGTGCAGTTCAAGGGAAGCTGCGGTTCTTGTTCGCTTATCCAGTGTGGATTTGTGCAGGTTAAATTTTTCGCCAATAGCAGGGGGTGGTTATGATTTTGATCGACGACGAGGCGATTGTTATCTAGATCCTTGGTTACTACGTACCATGGTTTTTCGGAGGCGTTTTTGCGGCCGCCAATACCAAGACCCTTGCGTTGTCCAAGGGTGTAAAACATGAGGCCATCATGTTTGCCGATGACTTCATTGGTGGTTGTGACTATTTCGCCAGGTTGTGCCAACAGGTATTCACCAAGAAATTCCTTGAAGTTACGTTCGCCAATAAAGCAGATGCCGGTGCTGTCTTTTTTCTCTGCATTGGTAAAGCCAGCCTCATTAGCAAGGGCTCGAACTTCGCATTTTTGCAGGTCACCAATAGGAAATAGTGAGTGTGCTAGCTGTTTTTGGGTTATTGTGTGCAGAAAATAACTTTGATCTTTTTCTTTATCTAATCCTCTTAACAGTCTGTATCTACCGTCAATATCATCCTTACGAACGTAATGACCGGTGGCGATATACTGAGCGCCTGCATCTAAGGCGTAATTTAAAAATGCTTTGAATTTGATTTCTTTGTTGCAGAGGATGTCAGGATTTGGAGTGCGACCAGCGGCATATTCATCAAGAAAATATTGAAAGACATTTTGCCAGTATTCTTTGCTGAAATTGATGGCAGTAAAAGGAATTGCTAGTTTTTCAGCAACAGCTTTGGCGTCAAATAAATCTTGCTCGATAGTACAGTAGGGATCATCTTGGTCGGCCTCCCAGTTTTGCATGAATACGGCGTGTACATCATAGCCTTGGTTTTTGAGAACTAAAGCGGCTACAGCAGAATCAACGCCACCAGATAACCCAATTATTACCTTGGTCTTAGCATGCATTTTATTTGCTGTCGGTAGGTTTGCGGCGTTCTATGTTGCGGAAGGTGATGCGACCCTTGCTAAGATCGTATGGGGTAAGCTCAACTGTAACTGCATCGCCTGTTAGAATGCGAATATAGTGTTTGCGCATACGTCCAGAGATGTGAGCTATAACCATGTGGCCGTTTTCTAGCTTAACGCGGAACATAGTATTAGGTAGGGTCTCAATGACCGTGCCTTTCATTTCAATTTGATCTTCTTTAGCCATAATTCTTCTTGATATTAGTACAGTTTGCGCATATTGCCTTAAAAGTTCGTTTTAGGCAAATCATGATTGCTTTTACATGTGAATATAGTTTAAGTTAATAACATCTAAGTGAGTACGATTTAAGTTAGGAGTGGTTGAGATGACTTTAAAGTATTTTTCAGGTGAGGTGTTGAGAGACGCAAGAATGTTTATTGGGCGACAGCCAGAGTCTAAGAAACTATTAGCCAATATTAAAAATCATATACCGACAATTATTGTGTCACCGCGTCGCTATGGTAGATCGAGTTTTGTAGGGCATGTTGCAGAGAAGGCTAAGATGCAATTTGCTGAGCTAGCGTGCGCAGGTTTATTTTCTGATGGTGCGCTGCGTGATAGGTTAATGGTTATAATTCAAGATGTTGCGGAAGGTTATCAGGATGTTTCCAAAGAGCATTTTGTCGCTGTTCAAGATTTCTGTGCAAGTAACACGAATGGTTGGGTATGTAGTTATGCGAGCGGAAAGTTGCGAATTGCCGCCGGTGGAGGCGATTCGTTTATAGCTGATGGGTGCGTGGTTTTAAATTATATTTTAGATCTTTTTGGGGATAGCCTCATTCTTGAGATCGATGAAATGCAGGGGTTGCAGGCATCCGGTTTTGGGGTGCATCTGATGGATGATTTGTTGGGGCGCTTGTCGGAAACAAAAAGAATATATCCTGTTATATCAAGTAGTTCCTCTTTATTTTTAAGGCTGGATGATAGCAGTATCGCAAGCGAATATTTGGCTGCGTGTGATCGATTAGCATTGGGCAGAATTGATAGCGCAGCCTATAAGGCTTATCTTAATCAAGTGGCAAGGGTTTGTTGGCATGAGGATTTGCATGATGAATTGTTTTATAGCATCGCTGCGATTACTGAATATCATCCGTATGCTGTGAGCTTGCTCTCTCAGGCTATCTGGGCTGCTTCACCCGCTAGACAGCCAGTTAAATCCACTGCCACTAAATGTTGGCAAGATATTGTTGCTAGGTATCGCAAGGACATTGTGCAGCGGTTACGCGGGTTAAGTGCAGGCCAGCTGCAGTTATTGGTAGCTATCGCAAGCGGTATAAATAGTCAGTTAACAGGAAAGGCTGTACAGCGGCGTCTTGACTTAACGAGTGGTGCACTGGTGTATGCTTTGCGTGGGTTGGAGCAATCCTACTATATTGAAAAGGTTGGGGGCGGTGCTTATAGGATCATTGATCCTTTGGTGCGGGCAGTTTTACTTGCTTGATTTATGTGTGGATTCCGCGGTCAAGCCGCGGAATGACGTTGCTTTTAGTTCGGGATGACGTTGCTTTTGGTTTTGGGGTGATGCTTCTTCTTATTGATCCCGCAGGTTAATTAATGGTTGTAAGCGGTTATTTTTCAAGATATTTATCTGCATCGAGTGCGGCCATGCAGCCAGTTCCTGCTGAGGTGGCTGCTTGTTGATAAACGTGGTCCATGACATCACCTGCTGCGAATATGCCTTCTATGCTTGTCGCAGTTGCATTACCCTCAGAGCCGCCTTTGACTTTTATGTAACAGTTGTTCATTTCTAGTTGGCCATTAAAGATTTCAGTGTTTGGTTGGTGGCCTATGGCAATAAAAACGCCATCGATATCTAACTTGCTGATCTCATTTGATTTTACGTCTTTTATCGTAGCGCCCGTAACGCCCATTTTATCTCCTAAAACTTCTTCTAGGACATGGTTCCAGACAATATTGATGTTGTCTTTGTTTTTAGCTTTTTCGGCAAGGATTTTTTCAGAGCGCAACGCATCACGACGGTGGACTATTGTTACTTCTTTGGCGATATTGGCTAGATAAAGCGCTTCTTCAACAGCGGTATTGCCACCACCGATTACGGCAACTTTTTTGTTTTTATAGAAGAACCCATCGCAGGTAGCGCAAGCTGAGACGCCTTTGCCCATGTATTTTTCTTCAGAAGGTAGGCCCAGGTACTGTGCGGAAGCGCCTGTAGCAATAATTAAGGCGTCACATGTATATTCGCCCGCATCCCCTTGAAGAACAAAGGGTTTCTTGGATAAATCCGTCTTGTTAATGTGGTCGAAAATTATTTTGGTATCAAAACGCTCGGCATGTTTCTGCATTCTCTGCATTAAGTCAGGTCCAAGCACGCCATCAGGATCGCCTGGCCAGTTGTCAACATCAGTAGTTTGCATGAGCTGACCACCTTGTTGAATTCCTGTAATAAGCACAGGGTTGAGGTTGGCGCGAGCGGCATAAATGGCAGCGCTGAAACCGGCAGGACCAGAGCCAAGAATGATGAGTTTTTGATGTGTTGTTGTCATGATAGGTTTTTCCTGGTGGCGAAAATGTGGAAGTCATCATACACAATATTCGGAATGGCGGGAATGCCCTTTTTTTATTTGCAGACTCCCTGATGAATGCGGTTGTTACAAGCTTTCCATGCATTACTTTATTTTTTAATGTTATCTTAATTATTGCATAAGGTGGTCTTAATAATGTTAGGTTATACTGCCATTGTTATAATCATTATAGGAAAAGAATATGTTTACAAATCCAATAGCTAAACTCTTAGTACGGGAACCTCCAGGAGTTCCCTCAGTACAGGAACGCTCAGGAGTCTTGGGAAAAGCATACGAGATTGATAGAGCCATGGTTCGGATTATCGACACAGCTAGCCTTTATACTGAGTCTAGCGTTGGTGTTATGGTAGATGCTCTTGTCTATCATCGTACTACCTCTTCTCGGGTCGCCACGATTATGAATATAATGACTGGTGGTTTGGCTTTGCCAGCAACTATTTCGTTACAAGTTTATACCGCATTTGCTGCTTTGGATGAAATGGCTAACTCAGGTAGCTTAGATTTGAATGATAATCACACAAAAGGAAAAGATTGGGGTAGAGTGTTACCATCCAGAGCCGCCATAAAAGCTACTGCCGTAACTGCTGCGACTGGTGGTGCTGCAGGACCACCATTATTAGGATTTTTTGCAATTAGGGCCATGAGAAATGCTAGAGTGCTGTGGGATCGAGATCAAAAGGGGGAGGAGGAAGCGAACCTTGTCGATCCAGCTCCAGCTCCGGCGACGTAGTGGCGTTTTCAAGCTTTGTATACAAAGCCTAGTGCAAGTTGTGGGTGCTGATTTAGCCTGAACGCTTTATTAAAGGGTTCAGGCTTTTTTGTTTAATGTTACAAATAAAAGCACTGTATAGACTCATTCTGCAATAACCCTATTTTATGGAAAAAATGTAGTAATAATCTCACCGTTTTCTGAGGGTGTCTTTTGATGCTGTTCGTGTGATGATGACAACAATGCATTATAGTTTTAGTAACAGCCCGTTTTGCCTTATAATAATTCGGTTATGAGTCAGGCAAAATATAAAAATAAAGACAAGAAGAAAAATAGCAAGAAAAAACAGGCGAAATCGTCATCTAATGAAGGAGTTATCAATTTGCATTTAGCAAGACGTTTAAAAGAAGGGATGCTGATTTTGACCTGCGCAATCTCAGTTTTTTTACTGCTAGCATTAATTACTTATCACGCAACTGATCCTGGTTGGTCGCGCACAGGTAGCACGGCGCAAGTAGCAAATATCGGTGGTTATGTTGGCGCGTGGCTTTCGGATGTATTGTTTTATATCTTTGGCTATGTCGCATATTTTTTCCCAGTGCTTTTGGCGATGATCGGTTGGTCGGTATTGCAAGAGTATGAATATGAGGATGATGAAAATCCTGGATATGGATTTCTGTTGTTGCGATTGTTTGGATTTGTAATGGTTTTAACTACGGCCAGTGCTTTGGCCGGGCTGTATTTTGCTAGCGCTAGTTTGCCCACGGGGGCAGGCGGTGTTGTTGGAAATCTTTTAAGTTTGGCTGTCGCTAGTGAGTTTAATGTTTTTGGTGCGGGCCTGGTTTTGTTTGCCTTGTTGTTGACTGGCTTAACTTTGTTTAGCGGTCTTTCTTGGATACAGTTTATTGATTTTATTGGAAAAATTGCTATTTACATTGGCGGGGTTGTCTACGATTTAGTATGGCGTCTTTTTCATCGTGATTATGAGTACGAGGATGAGGAAGAAGATGACGATGAGGAGTATGTCGAGCAAAAGCCAAAGGTGGAGAAGAAAAAGCTGCAGAAGTCTGTGAAGATTCAGATTAATCAGCATGAGCGTGATCGCGATCTATTTGAGCCGGCGCTCGAGGGTTCGAAACCATCGTTAAGCTTATTGGATCTGCCGAAACGCAACGACAAAATGGGTTATACACGTGAGCAGCTGGAAGAGATATCGCATGAAGTCGAGTTACGCCTGCGTGATTTTGGTATCGATGCACAGGTTGTTGCTGTTCATCCGGGTCCAGTTGTTACGCGTTTTGAGCTGAAGCTTGCGGCTGGAACTAAGGTTAGCAAGGTAACTACCTTGGCGAAAGATTTGGCGAGATCTTTATCTGTTATTAGCGTGCGTGTGGTAGAGGTAATACCTGGTAAGCCGGTGATTGGTTTAGAGGTGCCAAACGAGGATCGCGAGGTTGTGCGTTTGCGTGAAATTTTGGCAACGAGACAATATCGTGCGGCACATTCACCTTTGGCAATTGCTCTTGGAAAAGATATCTCTGGGCATCCGGTAATTGTTGATTTGGCGAAGATGCCACACTTGTTGGTGGCGGGTACCACTGGTTCCGGTAAGTCTGTAGGTTTAAATGCTATCCTATTGAGTTTACTGTATAAATATTCTCCGAGTGAGCTCAAGATGATCTTGATTGATCCGAAAATGTTGGAGCTTTCTGTTTATGATGGTATCCCGCATTTGCTAACGCCTGTGGTTACAGATGTTAAGGATGCGGGCAATGTGTTGCGCTGGTGTGTTGCTGAAATGGAGCGTCGTTATAAATTGATGGCTGCCTTAGGGGTAAGAAACATTATGGGTTATAACGGTAAGGTGCAGGACGCTTTGAAGAAAGGTGCGCCGTTATTGGATCCATTGTGGGATAACGAGCAGGGGGAGGAGCCAGAGGAGTTGCAAGAGCTGCCGAATATTGTGGTATTGGCTGATGAGTTTGCTGACATGATAATGGTGGTTGGGAAGAAGGTTGAAGAGCTGATTGCTCGTATTGCGCAAAAAGCGCGTGCTGCTGGTATCCACCTTATTTTAGCGACTCAGCGGCCTTCGGTTGATGTTATTACTGGTTTAATTAAAGCGAATATTCCTTCGCGTATTGCGTTTCAGGTCTCTTCGAAAATTGATTCGCGCACCATTCTTGATCAGGGTGGAGCGGAGCAGTTGTTGGGTAATGGTGATATGTTGTATTTGCCGCCTGGAACTGTCGTGCCTGTGCGTGTACACGGAGCTTTTGTCGCTGATGATGAGGTGCATAAGGTGGTGCGAGATCTTAAGCGTCGCGGTAAACCTGAGTATATGGATGAGATTTTAGATGGAAACCTGCCTGGAATTCCTGGAATTGATGCGGGCTCTGGGTTGGATGATGATGAGGATGCTGAGCAAGATGTGCTTTATGATAAAGCTGTCACATTTATTTTAGAGACAAAGCGTGTGTCTATTTCAAGCATTCAGCGGAAATTTAAAATTGGCTATAATCGTGCCGCGAGAATTGTTGAGGCGATGGAGAATGCTGGTCTGGTTAGCTCGATGGGAAATAATGGCGCGCGCGAAATTTTGGTGCAGCATAATTAGTTTTGCAGGCTGAGTTATTAATAATAGTTTTGGAGATTAATATTAGTGTTTAAGCGATTGCTTTGTTTTATCATTTTAATTATCCCTGTTGTGTCTTTTGCTATTACGCCTGCGGCACGTTTGGGTGAGTTGTTGTCTGGAATTCATTCTATGCAGGCGGATTTTGTGCAGATGATAGCAAGCGCAAACGCTGTCTCTGGGCAGCGCACAGTTGGGAAAATGCTTTTATTAAGACCTGGAAAGTTTCGTTGGGAAATTGTAAAGCCTGGGCAGCAGTTAATTATTGCCGATGGCAAAAATGTTTGGATTTATGATAAAGATTTAGCGCAGGTAACAAAGAAAAAAATTGATTACACTCAACCAAATAACCCGGCTTTGTTATTAAGTGGGTCAGCAAGTGATTTGCAGAAAGAATTTAATGTAACAAGTGTTAATCATCAAAATGGTACTGAGCGATTTTTATTAAAGCCTAAATCTCGTGATGCTATGTTCCAACAAATCGAGCTATCGTTTTTAAATGGAAAATTAAACGAGCTAGTGATGGTTGATAATTTGGGGCAAAAAAGTTTAATTAAGTTTGCGAACATTAAGATCAATTTATATCTGCCGATAAGCGTCTTTCAATTTCAAACGCCGCACGGGGTGGATACCGTTAATGAATAACACCTTTCAGCCATTGGCTGCAAAATTACGCCCCAGAACTTTGGACGAATTTTTTGGGCAGGGGCATTTGGTTGGTAGCGGTAAGCCATTAAGGCAGGCAATTGAACAGCAGAAATTACATTCCATGATTTTATGGGGGCCACCTGGTACCGGTAAGACAACTATTGCCAAGCTGCTGGCTGCAAGTAGCAATGCGCAGATCGAGAATATTTCAGCCGTTTTGGCGGGCGTGAAAGATATTCGTGCTGTTGTTGAGCGGGCGCGTCAAGCTCTCGATATGTATCAGCAGCCAACTATTCTATTTGTTGACGAGGTGCATCGTTTTAACAAGGCGCAACAGGACGCATTTTTGCCGCATGTTGAAGATGGGGTGTTTACACTCATAGGCGCCACTACCGAGAACCCTTCGTTTGAGCTGAACAATGCACTTTTGTCGCGGACGCGTGTTTATGTTTTAAAGAGTCTTGATCAAGAAGACATGTTGCAGGTTATCGAGTTGGCGTTGACAGATAAAGAGCGAGGTTTGGGTAGGCGCAATATTGATCTGCCAGTCGAGTTGCGCAAAATGCTGGTGCAGGCAGCTGACGGTGATGCACGACAACTGTTGAATTATGTAGAGATATGCGCCGATTTTGCTGATAAAGTCGGTGAACGTGAGGTTATCTCCGAAGATGCGGTGCGCGAAGTTCTGACTAGTGGATTGCGACGCTTCGATAAGGGTGGTGAGAGTTTTTATGATCAGATTTCCGCTTTGCACAAGTCGGTGCGCGGTTCTGCTCCAGATGCGGCGCTTTATTGGTTTGGTCGCATGACAGATGGTGGTTGTGATCTTGATTATGTGGCGCGTCGCCTTGTGCGTATGGCAAGTGAAGATATTGGTAATGCAGATCCTCGAGCGCTTGGTTTGACGCTTGATGCTTGGCATGCATATGAGCGTTTGGGTAGTCCAGAGGGCGAATTGGCCTTGGTGCAGGCTATAGTTTATTTGGCGGTCGCTCCGAAAAGTAATGCAACTTATACGGCCTTTACGCAAGCCATGCAGGATGTTCGAGGGCATGGTTCTTTGGATGTGCCGCTGCATATTCGTAATGCGCCAACAAAGCTCATGAAAGAGTTGGGTTATGGCAAAAGGTATCGTTATGCACATGATGAGCCAAATGCTTATGCGGCAGGTGAAAATTATATGCCTGAGGAGCTCGAAGGTACGCAATATTATTTCCCGGTTGAGCGCGGGTTGGAAATTAAGATTCGAGAAAAACTTGCACGCTTACGAAAACTTGATCAAGATAGTTGAAGGTTTTCAATTTGTAGATTTTTTAACAATAAATGTTTGGGTTGAGAGGAAGGTTTTATGTTAGATATCAAGATGTTAAGAGGTGATGCTAATGCTGTTGCAGAGAAGTTGTCTGGGCGTGGTTATCAGTTGGACACAGCAAAACTAGATGAGTTAGAGGTGATTCGCAAGCAGCTGCAAAGCGAAACGCAGACGTTGCAGAGTCAGCGTAACAGCGTCTCAAAGCAAATAGGAATTGCAAAGGGCAAGGGCAAAGATGTAGCGCCAGTTATCGCGGAAATGTCAGAGTTGGGCTCTTCGCTAGAGCAGAAGGAGAGGGAGCTTGGTAAGCTGCAAGCTCAGTTAAAAGATATCTATGACGGTATTCCAAATATTCCCCATGAGTCTGTGCCGGTTGGTAAAAGCGAAGAGGATAATTTTGAGGTGCGACGTTGGGGTGAGCCAAAACAATTTAGTTTTGAGCCTTTAGATCATGTGGCTGTTGGTGAGGGGCTTGGGTTGATGGATTTTCAGACGGCAGCAAAGATATCTGGCAGTAGATTTGTGGTGCTAAAAGGGCAGTTGGCAAAGCTGCAGCGGGCTTTAGTTCAGTTTATGCTTGATGTGCAGACTAATGAGCATGGCTATACAGAGGTTTATGTGCCGTATTTGGTGAATCAAGAGTCATTATATAGCACAGGGCAGCTGCCGAAATTTGCGGATGACTTATTTAATATTGCGGGCGAATTTCCCTACAGTTTAATTCCAACGGCAGAGGTGCCGGTTACTAATATTGTGCGTGGCGATATCTTGGATGCCGAAAAACTGCCGCTTAAGATGACGGCGCATACACCATGTTTTCGTAGCGAGGCTGGCTCGTATGGCAAAGATATGCGCGGCATGATTCGCAATCATCAGTTCGAAAAAGTAGAGCTTGTTCAAATAGTTAAACCAGAAAGCTCGTATGATGCATTAGAAGAGTTGACGCGACATGCTGAGACAATCTTACAGAAGCTTGAGTTGCCATATCGCGTGGTTTCACTCTGTACCGGCGACCTAGGCTTTAGCTCTGCGAAGACGTACGATCTTGAGGTGTGGCTGCCAAGTCAAAACAAATATCGTGAGATCTCCTCATGTAGCAACATGGAAGCGTTTCAAGCACGCCGCATGCAGGCACGTTATCGTAATCCAGAAACAGGTAAGCCTGAATTGGTGCATACCTTAAATGGATCGGGTATGGCCGTTGGTCGTACTTTGGTTGCAATACTTGAAAATTGCCAGGATGAGAAAGGCGCTGTTCATTTGCCGGAAGTCTTGTGGAGTTATATGGGTGGACTGAAGATTCTGGGTGCTTCGTGATGCAAGAGATTGATTCGAAATTTATTGATTTGATTCATAGCTGTTATATAGAAAACTTTCGTTTTATTAATGGCGTTAAAATGGATTTCCCTTTTGCAGAAATTGAGTTTAATTTGGATCATCGCTATTACACGCCCGATGATCGAGGCGGGTTGAGCGCGGCCAACTTTATTATTTTGTTTAACCAATCTTTTCTCTGCTTTCTTTATGGGCTCATACAGGGGCGGCAGAGCCATGTTTTAAACGTTTTGGATCTTGATGTTACTAATCGGGTGATTGCCGATAATGTCAAAATGATGAAGATGGATGGTGTGAAGTACCGCAGATTTATTAGCAGCGACCTTAATCTGCACGCCAAACTCTCTTTGCGCAAGATAATTGACAGAAAAAAATCGGCTGGATTGGTCTATTTTCTTGTGGATTTCGATGCCTGTGATGGTTGTTATGTTGGTACGTTTACTTTAGCTTTGAAAGTTTAGCTTAAATATCTTTTTGCCAACCCTTTTTAATAGAGCTCTGTAGTCCCTATTTGAACTCGAGAACTTTGAGGCCAGGAACCCTTTTGAATTCACCGATATTGCCAGTTAATACTGCATGGCCATAGCAAATCGCTGTTGCTGCAATTATTAAATCGTGAGTGCTAATTATGCTCCCTTTATTTGCAAGATGGGCGTGTAGTTCCGCGCGAATTCTGGCTGCATCTAAGTTAAACTCTATCGAAGGAATGGTTTTTATAATGTTTTCAACAAATGCTGATCTGCGTATTTGTCTTGATTTATTGTTGGCGCGATGTACGCCAACTAATAATTCCGAAGCGGTTATTACGGATATGTAGGCATTGCCGTATTTTTGCCATTTGTCAAAATTTGGTATGGATGTTTCTTTTTCGGCGCTAATAATTACATTGGTGTCTACTATGATTCCCATTTGTCTTCCAGTGCAGACATTTCTGCTCTTATGTTGTAGATATCATTTAAAAAATCATCTGCATCATCTTTGCTTAACTTGGGTGCTTCTGAAAAAACCCTGTTAAGTTCTGCAATGGGGATTTGCTTGGCGGTAGTGGGGGGTATAATTTGGGCTACAATTTCGTGTCCGCGCTCAATCAGAAAGCTTTCACCTTGATAGCGAACTGAGTTCATAATCTTTGAAAAAGATCTTGCCGCGTTTGTTGCAGATATAGTGTGTAGACTCATTCGTTTGCTCCATAGTGTATTATCATAATATCATATAATCAGATTTATTCAAGATGGGAGCTGTATTCACAGCATGTATTATATTGCCAGGTAATTTATTGACATCTAAATTAGCAAATGCTAAATTAGCTCCTATGAATATAGAGATGGAAAAATTGCAGAGTAGAGCAGCTGAGGCTGCAAAGCTATTGAAGGTGCTTGGCAATGCTGAGCGTCTGCTCATTTTATGTCAGCTATTGGATGGTGAGCATAGAGTTGGTGAGCTTTGTGAAAAGTCAGTCTTGAGCCAGTCGGCTTTTTCGCAGCATTTAGCGGTACTGCGCAGGGATGAGTTGGTGAAAACGCGCAAGGAAGCGCAAACCGTTTATTACTCATTGGCAAATGAGGATAGCCAGAAAATATTGGCGACATTGCAGGCGATATACTGTCCTGCGTAAAATTTTTTTGCCGGATATATCGGTAAAAGCCTAATTAGAAACAGCTAATGTTTATAGGTTTAACATTTTGATTATATGAAAAAATATATTAGCGTAGAGACGCGATTTATCGCGTCTTCTTAATAAGGCGAACATAAGGGGGTCAAGAGCAATGAGCAAAAAGAAAATAGTAATCGTAGGTGGCGTTGCCGGCGGTGCATCAGCAGCAGCACGCGCAAGACGTCTATCAGAAGATGCTGAGATCATCCTCTTCGAGCGCGGACCATATATCTCTTTTGCAAATTGTGGGCTGCCATATCACATCGGCGGTGAGATTAAGGATCGCGATCGACTGCTGGTGCAGACGCCTGAGAGCATGGAGGGGCGTTTTAATATAGATGTCCGCATTAATTCTGAAGTTATAAAAATAGACATAGAAAACAAGCTGATAGAGATAAATAATAAAGCTAGAAATGAGGTTTATTCAGAAAGCTATGATGCTTTGGTTTTAAGTCCGGGAGCCAGCGCCATTCGACCGCCAATCCCAGGCATTGATAACGAGCGCATTTTTACGCTGCGCAATATTCCTGATATGGATCAGATTAATGGGTTCATCGCCGAGCAAGAAGTAAGGTGTGCTGTTGTTGTAGGTGGTGGTTACATTGGTCTCGAGATGGTTGAAGCGTTGCGTAATCGCAAAATAGAGGTGACTGTTGTCGAGCTAGCGGAGCAGGTAATGGGGCCGGTCGATCCTGAAATGGCGACGCTTTTGCATCAAGAGTTACGCATGCATGGTGTTGATTTGCGCCTTGGTGTTTCAGTGGTTGGATTCGATGCTCAAGATAATGGTCTAAGTATAACATTAAGTAACGATGATAACGTATTGTCAGATATGGTAATCTTGGCGATTGGTGTGCGTCCAGAAAACAGTTTGGCAAAAGCTGCTGGGCTGAAAATTGGCGAGCTAGGCGGCATAGTTGTTAATCAACATATGCTGACAAGTGATAAGAATATTTATGCGGTTGGTGATGCGATTGAGGTAGAAGAATTTGTCAGCGGTAAGTCGGCGTTGATTCCTTTAGCTGGGCCAGCAAATCGCCAAGGCAGAATTGCAGCTGATAATATTTTTGGACGCGATAGTGTTTATAACGCAACGCAAGGCACAGGTATTTGTAAAGTATTTAACCAGACAGTTGGGATGACTGGGTTAAATGAGAAATTGTTAAAACGTTTTGAAATCGCCTATGAAAAAATTTATGTCCATCCAGCTCAGCACGCTGGTTACTATCCCGGTTCTACGCCTATTAGCTTTAAACTCTTGTTTGCACCTGAGAGCGGTAAAATTTTAGGCGCCCAGGCTGTGGGTGCCAATGGCGTTGATAAGCGGATTGATGTGTTGGCTATGGCGATTCGCGCAGGTCAGACTGTTTATGATCTCGAGGAGGCGGAGCTAAGTTATGCGCCGCCTTATGGTTCGGCAAAAGATGTTGTTAATTATGCAGGCTTTGTGGCGAGCAACGTTCTGAAAGGCGATATGGGTATTTGTCATGTGGATGAAGTTTTGAATATTGATGGAAGTAAGCAGATCTTAGTTGATGTGCGTACGTCACTTGAATTCGAGATGGGGAGCATCCCTGGCTCAATTAATGTGCCGGTGGATTTATTGCGCTTGCATCTTGCTGACTTGCCGAGAGATCGTGAGCTTTTGGTTTATTGTAGGGTCGGTTTGCG
>JAGLTR010000085.1 GCA_023135155.1 Gammaproteobacteria bacterium | reverse complement strand
AATATCTCGTTAACGCAATCAACAGCAACCATGGGCGTAAGCCCGTGGAGATTCATAATAACAGCCATATTATTGTTATACAGGATATTTTTTTGTGATCTTAATCGCTTGTTGGAGGAAATATGCCAAAAACTCGTTTTGATTATACTGTAAGAAAACTCTCTGATATTGATGAGTATGTTGAAGAAACTTTTTCAGAAGAGTTGCTGGAAGAAGAAAGTGATTCTACTAGTTCGATATCAAGTATTGCTCAGCTTATTTGTTAGGATTAGCTTCCAGCTAACAACTACTCACTTAGAGCAGATCGAAATAAAGGATCTAATACCCTATAATTTCTATCGCAATCAATAAAAACATAATCTTTAGTAATTAAGGTTTCCATTGCACGGTGGATACTTGTGCTCGACATACCCCATTGTAATGTGTTCTCTTTGTAAAGCCGTATTTGAAAAGTGGTATGCGAGTTCTGGATTGTGGTTGCGGGCCTGGAACTATTACTGTTGGTATTGCGGATATGGTGGCCCCAGGTCAAGTTATTGGTGTTGATATTAATGCTGAACAATTAGATGTTGCACGTAAAAACCAAGGTGATGCGCGACCTAATTTAACATTTCAACAAGCTGATGTTATGCAGTTACCATTTGCTGATAACTCTTTTGACGTTGTATTTGAGCACGCTATGTTAAATCATTTTGCGGATCCCTTGGCTGCGATTAATGAGCAAGTACGTGTTTTGAAGCCAGGTGGGATCCTTGCTTCTAGTAATGGGTGTCGTGAGGCATTTATTTTTCCTGAGAATAAAGTTTTAACTGAGGCTTTTGATCTTTATATACAGCCTGTTAGGGATAGTGGTGGTGATAATGACAGGGGGGGTAAACTTGGAGAGTTGTTTAATAAAGCCGGATTGAAAAATATTCGGCACACCTTGTTTGCAGATAATTGGCAGATAGATGAGATTAGTGCTTACATGATTCGGGCATTAAAGACGAACGCATATAATCAACGGCTATTAAAAGATGAGAAAATTACTCAGGATAAGTTGCAAGCGTATGCGCAAGCATGGGATGACTTTGGTAAGGTGAATGGCGCGTGCTTTTGTTTTCTTTGGGGGCGGGCTGTCGGTTTTAAGGCATAAGACGCGGAGTTGGATTTAGCTTTGGTCCTTGATCCTGAGTGGATTTTGCTGCATGGCAGCGATTGATAAAAATAGCATGGATGTAACAAAACCATTAAATTTAGGGGTTTGAATTGAGTAATAAACATCCAGACATCAAATTTTCAAAGCGCGAAGCGGAATGCTTGGTAAAGTTTATGCAAGGCATGACGGTGCGTGAGACAGCGCAAGTATTCGGCTTATCAATCCGCACTGTAGAATTCTATGTGAAGAACATGCGACAAAAGGTTGGTTGTAGCACGAAAGCAGAGTTAATTAATATCGTTGCTAGTGGTGATTTTGATTTGTTGCATGGAGAGTCTGAGCGGCAGAATGAAAAGGAATAGAGTAGTCATATAGGGCAATTTACACCATCAACAAAAATGAATGTGTTAGATGTGTTGAGATAATTGAGATTGGTAAGCATGAATATTAAAAATAAAACTACGCAAAAGGTACTGAAGGCGCTGGAAGAAATATCGGGCGAAAAGCTTACGCTTGGAAGGTTGTTGTGGGCTATTCGTAAGAGTGATGAGTTGAGTCAAGTTGAGTTTGCAAAGAAGCTTAGAATCTCGAAGCAATATTTGTGTGA
>JAGLTR010000084.1 GCA_023135155.1 Gammaproteobacteria bacterium | reverse complement strand
GGGGTGGGTGAATTACCGTTTACGTCTTTTATTAAGGAAGTCAATAAGAACCAGGATGATGCTAGTATTGTGAAAACCACAATTGCATTGGCTGAAGCTATGGGGTTAAGCATTGTTGCCGAAGGAATAGAGGATGCACAGCAACTAAAGTTTTTACTTGAAAATGGGTGCACAGCAGGGCAGGGGTTTTATCTCAGCAAGCCATTGCTTGCTGGGAAAATGGAAGAATTATTGAAGCAACAGTTTGGCTAAGGGTTTTCTCGCATCATAACTACTCGCCATAATGTGTTTTTGTGCGGTGAATATAGATCGCTTTATTGTTTTCATCTATGCTGTAGACGATTCTATCTTGAAATGTTAGGCGTAGAGAGAAAAGCCCCTCTAGATCCCCAAGAAGTTTTTTGCCGGAGTAGGGTGATGTCATTAATGTATTTGATAATATTGTTTTGAGTTTTGCTTTTATCTTAGGTGATAATTTTTTGAAATCCTTAACGGCCTCTTTAGTAAAGTGAATCTTATAAGATGGCATTAATTGTCATCTCCAAAAACTTTATCCATAGGTATGGTTTGTTTGCTCCTAACTTGTTCGGTGGAGCGTTTGATGCTTTTTTTGAAGCCTGGAGATGATAGCAATTGTAGCGTTTCAAGAAGGCTGTCATACTCGTTTTCAGACATCAAGACGGCATCACCAGATTTGTGATGGATATGAAAAACTTTATGTTTTTGTGTTGCGCCTTTGATGAGCTCAAAAAACTCTTTTCTGGCGTTTGTGGCTGTCATTACTTGCATTTGGTTCTCCCTCTTAAAACTGCGAAAGTGTACGTTATCACGTACATATAGTAGCATTGAGTATTTAGTATTTCAATCTTAGTATGAAAAATATATGATGAGCGTATGGATGCTACATTTCATAAAATGCTTCAAGGTTACCGTGGCTTTAGAGAGAAGTACGTTCGCTGTGAAGAGGGCGTTGATTCTTCGCTTATGCATAGGTTAGCTGTCGATGGTCAAAGTCCAGAGGTTATGGTCGTTGCTTGCTCTGATGCACGTGTTGACCCAGCTTTGATTTTACAGTGCGAACCTGGTGATTTATTTGTTGTGCGTAACGTGGCAAATCTAATACCTCCAAATGAACCTGATGCTAGCCATCATGGTACTAGTGCGGCGCTTGAATTTGGTGTATGTAATTTAAATGTAAAACATCTTATTATTTTGGGTCACAGTCAATGTGGTGGTATGGATGCTTTATTAAATCGTTCTGAGTTAAAACAAAATGATTTTATTACAAACTGGATGTCGCTTATTGATAACGAAACGGATCCTGTTGAGGATGTTGAGATACTAGCTAAGCGTGCGTTATTAAGTTCTTATGAGAATTGTTTGACGTTTCCTTGGATTAGGGAGCGTGTGCGTGAAAATAAGCTCAAAATTGATCTGTGGTTCTTCGAAATCAAAACTGGAGAGATATCAGCTTATTCGTTTAAACATAATCAGTTTCAGTCTTTAGTCGATGATAACGACTAAGTCCACTATCTCCGATAATAAAGATTATCGGAGATAAGGGTTTGATTATCTACCCTGGATTCAACAAATAAGTGCAACAACCTATTTGGTACATTCATTTATTAAAAGCTTCTTTAAGTGCATCAATAATTTTAGTGTCTGTTTTTAAATAACCCACAAAATTATCAGATAAAGGATCAGTCGTAATATCTATGGTGCCTCTCTCCATACCATCGAAAACTCGAATAGCGACATTAGCAGAAGATTCCACATTCGCATAAATACCTTTCATATCTGTATCAATTGGCCCAGGATATACACCAAAAACAGGAATTGAATGCGAGTGCTTCATCATTTCGATTCTGACGGATCGAGTCAATGAATAGAGAGCTGCCTTTGAAGCTGAATAAGTAATAAGCTCAGGAGATGGATATAGTCCTCCAATAGAAATTATATTAACTATTGCTCCATTACCGTTTTTTATGAGTTTTTTTGCAAAGGCATTCATGAGGCGAAGCGGTCCAAAATAATTGACTTCCATCTCTTGGCGCGCTCTCTTCTCATCATAATTATAAATGCAACCAGAAAACCCTGACACTCCAGCATTGTTTACTAAAACCTGGGTATCGTTTGCTCTTTGGGCTGTTCTTTGAATGTGTTCCAAGTTTGTTACATCTAGTTCAATCGGGACCACTTTTCCTTGAAACCTTGCAACAAGATCATCTAACTGAGAAATATTTCGCGCAGTAGCATAAACTTTTTTCGCACCCCTTTTTATTGCTTCTTCAACGAGCGCTCGACCAATTCCATTCCTCCTGTTAGCACCTGTTACAAAAACAACCAAACCATCGACAAAAATCTTAAACATACTTTAGCTCCTACCTACTTAAGAGATTTCCTGGGCCTATTATTGAGTTTTCCCATAATAATAGCAAGATCGTCATCAGTCCTAGATTCAACTTCTAACTTGAATAAATGGGGTTTGTGAAGTCCAACGGTATAAAACGTACGCGAAGCAATTTTGCTTACCATTATTTTAATGTATAACCTCCATCAATGTAGAGAGTTGTTCCATTTGTGTAATTGCTGTTCATCAAATGGATAGCGGATTCTGCAATTTCCTCTGGCTGAGCTGGCCGTTTAATAATTAGCATTTCACAACGGTTATCAAAAAAACTTTTGGCTTTCTCTTTATCCCATTGGTCAAAAAGTTCTGTTTGAGTTAATCCTGGTGAGATACAATTCACTCTAATAGGTGCTAGTTCAACACTTAATGCGCGGGCAAGCCCTTCTACTGCGCAACTGATTGAAGCCGATATAACTGTCCCTGGTACGGGGCGTTGACCTAATGCTCCGGAGTATAGCACTATTGAACCACCTTCATTGATAAAAGGTACGGCTTGCTTTACTGCCATATATGGTCCCCAAAATTTACTACTAAAAGAATTTTTAGCGGTTTCAGTAGGTAGTTCTAAAAATGGACCAGTTTCAACAACACTAGCTGGAATTTGCAGATGATCAAATTTACCAATTTCCATAAAGAAGCGTTTAAGTGCCTCTTCGTCACACATGTCTATAGTTTTTGTATCAACATTAACATCCAAACGATCTTTTGCTTTCAAAAGCTTTTCTTTTGAACGACTAGCAATAATAACTTGAGCCTTGTCTTTGACTGCTAGTCGAGCTACAGCAAAACCAATACCGGAGCTACCACCAATAATAACTATGCGTTTGTTAGTGAGCGACATAATAACTTCCCCATAAATATAATATTAATCTGGTCAAACCCAGATACGTTTCTACTTTTCAATATTGATCTAAGTTCCCGCATTTGCCTTATAAATTAGTTTGTCTAAAAACCTCATTTGGAGTCGCATATATCAAGGTTTTTCCAGGTCTATTATTTAGCTTATTGACTATAATAGCAACTACCCTTTATCTCCAAACCTAATAGATGCGCAGCATTTCCTCCAAGGATCGCGTCTACATTCCTGACGGTGCATTTTTTGGCAACTTTTTGATAAGGTTTTCTTCCCAAAAAATCTCAACACTTTTAAGTGTATTAAAAACTATCAACCAGAGGAACAAACCAATCATCAGGTGATCCATAGATTTCAAGAGTGCTATGACATGATGAACGCTATGTATAAAATGTCACGCTCCTTCTCCTGTCATTTCATGGGTTTTACCATCTCGTATGGAATAAATTCGCTTAAAAGTTGGAATAATTTTTTCGTCATGAGTAACTATAATAATAGCTGTTTTATATTGATGTGCCATTTGGTTAAGGATGCGAATTACAACTAAAGCTCGTTCGCTATCGAGTGGTGCTGTAGGTTCATCGGCTAAAATTACTGGCGGTCGATTAATCAACGCACGAGCAATAGACACACGTTGTTGCTCACCGCCGGAAAGTTGCGATGGCATAGCATTAGCCCGATGCGCAACATCTAGCGCTTCAAGTAAGGCCAATGCTTGTTTGCGAGCTTCTTTGTTTGTCCGCCCTGCTAACATAGAGGGCAACGCAACATTATCAACAACATTAAGAAACTGAATTAAATATGGCATCTGAAATATGAAACCAATCTTATCACGGCGCAATGCACGCAAATTTGAGAGTTTCCAATTATTGTCATAAATCACTTCATCACCAAGAGTTATACGTCCTGCTGTTGGCTCTATTACAGCGCCAAGGCACTTAAGCAAAGTGCTTTTGCCAGAACCAGATGGGCCAACCAGCCCCACAACTTCACCTGGAGTAATTTGCATATCAACATGTATGAGTGCATCGACAGCAGCTTCACCCTTACCATAACGTTTGCGTAAACCTTCGATAAAAACAACTCGCTTGTTGTTAGCATTAACCACCTAAATAGCCTCCGCTGGATCTACCTTAAGAGCTGCACGAATAGCAATTATGCTTGCTAAAACACAAATCATCATTATTGTGATGAACCCCCATGCCGAATCACTTGTTAGCAGCATAATATGCTTAGGGAAAATTGGTGCCCACAATGTAGCAGCAATTTTTCCTATCATAAAACCAATTATTCCTAAAGCTAGTGCTTGCTGAAGAATCATCCAGATAATAGAGAGATTTTTTGCACCAATCAGCTTGAGTACAGCAATTTCTCGAATTTTCCCCAAAGTAAGCGTGTATATAATAAAAGCAATAATAGCGGCGCTAACGAGGGCAAGAATTACTAAAAACATACTTATTTGTTTGGCTGAAGCGGCAATTATTTTTCCTAGTAAAATTTTCTTCATTTGCGTGTTAGTATAAACCTGTAATTGCTTCCAACGTCTAATAGACTTCGCCACTTCATTTGCAGCGTAATTGGGTTTAGTTTGTACTAATATAGCATTAACGAAATGATTAGTTTGTTGTAAAGTAATAACTGCATCAAGAAGTCCGGGCACTCCTGGACGATTAAAAACAGGGTTTTCAGACGTACGGCGCCGTTGCTTAATAATTGCAGTGTTATCCTTAAGAAATTGGACGTCTTGGGCATCTTTAAGTGGAATAAATATCATCGGATCGCCACCAGTGGCAACCATTCTCCGCGATAATCCAACAATAGTGTAATAATTGCGGCGAATTTTAATATGTTCGCCAAGTTTAAATCCAGTCGCCAGATCAGCAATGGCTTCGTAGTGATTACGCGTAATTTGACGACCAGCGATAAGATACTGTGGTTGGCCTAGCTCGGCATAAACACCAGGATCAACTCCTACTACCATCGTACGTATATCTTTTTTTCTATGACGCACTTGCATTGTAACATAAGTGACGTTAACTGCCTGTGCTACACCTGGGATAGCAAAAATCTCTCGATAAAGATGGTCGTGCACCTTGGATGGTTCTGCAAATGGTCCGAGTGTGTTTTTCTGTACAAGCCACAAATCTGCCCCGCTGTTTTTAAGTAATGCTTCGGCATCATTAACTTTGCCGCGATAAACTCCAGCCATAGTAAATGTTACACCAATTAATAACCCCAATCCTAAACCAGTGAAGATGAATTTACCCCATGCATACAAAATATCTCGTACGGCAAGATTAATCATGGCGATGTTCCTGGCAAATTCTTAACAACTTTAATACGACTATGTGAATTAAGTGCGCTTTGACTGTAGACTACAATACGATCACCATCTTTTAATCCTTCAAGGATCTGTACCCGCCCATCAAGATCCGATAAACCAACCTTTACGTTTACAAAATGTAAACCACCATTTTTTATAAGCCATACACCTAAATGGTTGTTGATCCGGTGCAAACTCGCGTTGAATACTATAGGTGACAGAGAAAGTGGTGGCAATGATACGGTCACCTCTGCCAACTCACCAATAAACGGTAATGGCTTAGGTATTACATTGAATACCACCTTGGCCAATGACTCTTCTGTTACCGCATCAGCTAGTGGTTCTACTCGTACCACTTTTCCGGCTATGACGTGTTTTGCTTGTGAGCGCAATACAATAGCCGCAGGTAGCCCTTTGCTTATCCCATAAGAGCTTGTTTAC
>JAGLTR010000083.1 GCA_023135155.1 Gammaproteobacteria bacterium | reverse complement strand
CCCCACATCAACAAGAATATGCAGATAGCAGCTTCTTTATTAGAAGCTGGTTATAAGCTACACCACATACGCGGATTAAAGCCGAAGCATATTCGTTGCCTAGTAACTAAATGGCAACAATCTGGTTTAGCTGTCGGCACCATTAAAAATCGCCTAGCCTGCGTAAACTGGTTTTGTGAGAAAATCGATAAGCCCGGCGTTGTTCTATCAAGTGCTGAATTAGGTATTGGCAAACGTATTTACGTAAGTAATGAGAACAAAGCCATTCAATTAGACGAGACACTCCTAGCTAAAATCAGAGACAAGAGCATTCAGCTCTCACTACAACTACAACAGCAGTTTGGTTTGCGTCGTGAAGAGGCCTTAAAGCTAAAGCCGTTCATAGCGGATAAAGAAACAGAATTAGAGCTACAAGGCTCATGGTGCAAAAACGGCAGACCAAGAACCGTTCCCATTAGAACAACTGAGCAAAGAAAAATCTTAGAGCAGTGCAAACAACATCTGCAATCCCAGCAGCTATCAATGATTCCAAAAGAAAAAAGCTACATACAGCACTTAAAAGTATACGAACAACAACTACGCCGAGCTGGCATCTATCATGCTCATGGACTGAGACATGCCTATGCACAGCAGCGCTATAAAGAATTAACTGGCTGGGACTGCCCTGTTTGTGGCGGCAGAAGCAGCAAAGATCATAGGGGTAACGATAAGGTAATCGACAAGAGGGCTCGCGAAATAATCAGCGAGGAATTAGGCCATACGCGCATAGCGGGAATTGTTGTGCAATACATTGGCCGCTAGAGATGAGGTAATCGTTATGAGCAATAATTTTTCAACAGTCATTTTACCAAGACTGATTCGACTCAAGGATGCGTCGAAATATTTGGGGATGGATAAAAACAGGTTTAACCATGAGGTAAGGCCACAGTTAACAGCAGTACCCATTGGTAAGCAAGGTGTCGCATTCGATCGACTTGATTTAGACGATTGGGTGGAGCATTATAAGCGCCGCAACGGAATGTCTCACTACTAAATATAGGAGACATTCATATGGGTAGAATTAAATCACCTGGGCTCTTTAAAAGAAATGGGATCTGGCACATTGATAAGCAAATTGATGGCCATCGATTACGAGAAAGCACCGGCTCTGCTGAGCTAGCAGAAGCCGAGCGCTATATTGTAAAGCGAATTCACGATGTTAGAGATGCATCTATCTATGGAATACGCCCCAAGCGGATATTTCGGCAAGCTGCTGATAAGCATCTACAAGATAATCAGCACAAAGCTAGCATTGGTGATGACGCGATGCATCTTCGCCAACTTGATGCATTTATTGGTGATCTATTGCTTGAGCAAATCCATAACGGTACTTTGCTGCCATTTGTAAAAGCTAGACAGCTTCAAGGACGGAAAACCAAAAGCATCAATCTTGCGTTGGGAGTTGTTAGGCATATTTTAAATTTAGCTGCAACTGAGTGGCTGGATGAGAATAGTCTAACCTGGCTGCATTCTGCACCAAAGATAAAATTGTTGCAGGTAACAGATGCTCGCTTACCCTATCCTCTTTCATGGGATGAGCAGGATAGATTATTTGCAGAATTGCCTGCACATTTGCGACAAATGGCGATGTTTAAAGTAAATACAGGTTGTCGCGAACAGGAAGTTTGTCGGTTGCGCTGGGATTGGGAGATTGAAATTGAGTTACTAAACTTAAAAACCAGCGTATTTTTAATTCCTAAGCACTTGGTCAAAAATCGTCGGGAACGACTTGTCGTTCTGAATGATGTTGCAAAAAAAGTGATTGAGCAAATGCGTGGCAGGCATCCGCAATATGTTTTCATCTACAAAGATCATCCAGTAACGTCTATGAATAACTCGGCATGGAAGCGAGCAAGGAAAAAGCTTGGATTGGAGCAAGTTAGGGTTCATGCCTTAAAGCATACCTTTGGTAGTCGTTTACGCGCTGCTGGTGTTAGTTTTGAAGATCGGCAAGATTTGTTAGGGCATAAATCCGATAGTAGAAGCATCACTACACACTACTCTGCTGCTAAAGTTAGCAAACTAATTGAGGCGGCTAATATGGTTTGTGAGCGTGACTCGCTTGGGCCAGTTTTGACTCTGTTAAAACAACCCCACAAAACCCCCACAAAGGGAACTTCCAATAAAAAAGCGGCTACTGTCTAAGACAATAACCGCTTGATTTAACTAGCGAATCTGGTACGCCCGGACGGAGTCGAACCGCCGACCACCTGGTTCGTAGCCAGGTACTCTATCCAGCTGAGCTACGGGCGCATTTATTTCATTTCATGTGGCTTTTAGGCCATTTTCCGGAAGGGATTACTCAGGTACTTCGTGTACCTTCGCCCTTCGGGTCGGTGTCGCTACGCGACCCCGCTAGAAATTGGCTTTCCTGCCAATTTTTTCGAACCCTCTTTTCGGGTTCAAATCCCTCCTTGGATTTTGCCATTTTTTACCTTGGTACAACAACTCTATGTTGTGCTACTAAACACTGGCGGAGAGGGAGGGATTCGAACCCTCGATGGGATTTTGTCCCATACTCCCTTAGCAGGGGAGCGCCTTCAGCCGCTCGGCCACCTCTCCTTTACTGCTCATAAAATAGCAACACGGCATAATAGCATTATGTGTTGGCGAGTCAATAATGATGCCATAGGAAATTCAATATTTATTCTCAAGAAAATACTATGCGGTTAATTATCAGGCGACAGACACAAAAAAAGACGGAAATGTTGCCGTCTTTTTTGTTGTTGTTTTGTCTGGAAAATTTATTCTGTAACTTCAGCTTCAGCTTCTGTTTCAGTTTTTTCCTCAGCAGGAGCATCATTATTTGATTTCTCTTGCTGGATTCTTTGATAGATCTCTTCACGGTGCACTGAAATTTCCTTTGGTGCATCAATCCCTAAACGGACTTGATTACCTTTAATACCTAATACAGATACAGAAACATCATCACCGATGATCAGGGATTCACCAATTCGTCTTGTTAAGATGAGCATTGCTACTCTCCCTCTACTGCTTCGTTTATCAATCCGTGCTCCATTTCGAAACACGCCCAGTGGATAGTGTAGATAACAAACCTTAAGAAAGTATTAAGCCTTTGAAAATAAATCAGTTAGTTCGGTCCAATTTCTTCTTAACTAACTTCACAACTGATTCTAAGGCTTTGGGTAATTCCTTAATGTTAGTACCACCTCCTTGAGCCATTTCAGGTCTTCCTCCACCCTTACCATCCACCTGTTTGGCAACAGACGCTATTAAATCACCCGCGTGGATTTTGTCAATACAGTTTTTACTTATTCCTGCAACTAATTGAATCCTATCGTTAATTACAGATGACAAAACGATAACAGCAGACCCTAATTTATTCCTTAATTGATCAATAGTTACGAGCAATGTCTTGTTATCCGCTCCTTCAAGATTAACCGCCAACACCTTGATTCCATTTATATTTACCGCTTGCGATTCTAGGTCGTTGCTTACAGATACCGCTGCTTTAGTTTTGAGCTTAGCCATCTCTTTTTCTTGCAGCTTAGATTGCTGCACTATGTGCTCTAATTTATCTAACATTTTGTCAGATGTCGTCTTCAAAAGAATAGCTGCATCAGCATGTTGCTCCGCTAGCTGTTGAAAATTATGGAAAGCAGCTTTACCTGTTATTGCCTCAATGCGACGAATACCTGCCGCAATACCGCCTTCAGAGACGATCTTAAAGATGCCAATCTCGCCTGTGGCAACAACATGAGTACCGCCACAGAGCTCTTGTGAGGCTTCTCCCATGCTAACTACGCGTACTTGCTGCTCATATTTCTCACCAAACAATGCTATGGCTCCACGCTTCTTAGCTTTGTCTACGGACATTTCTTCAGTACACACAGGATGGTTAGCGCGAATCATTGTATTTACCGTCTGTTCGATGGCGCGCAACTGTTCCTTTGTTATGGCCTCAAAGTGCGAGAAATCGAAACGTAAGCGTTCAGTTGTGACCAATGAACCTTTCTGTTCAACGTGATTCCCTAGAATTTCGCGCAATGCTGTATGCAGGAGGTGAGTCGCTGAGTGATTACAGGCTACAGCTTGTCTAGTTTGGTCGACAATAGCCTCAACTTTATCACCAATCTTTAGCGAGCCATCCTGTAGTGTTCCGCAATGCATAAATACAGGGCCCTGTTTTTGCGAGTCACAAACCGTGAAACTACCTTTTTTGCCAATAATCCGGCCTTGATCTCCCACCTGGCCACCAGATTCAGCATAAAATGGTGTTCGATCTAACACAATTATACCTTCATCACCCGACTTTAATTCTTTAACTTTTTCATCATCCTTGACTAAAGCGATGATTTTCGCCTTATCTTTTAATTGCCCATAACCACTAAACTCAGTCTGACCTTCTAAGTTTAATTTTTTTGTATAATCGACTGTGAATTTGCTGGCCTTTTGTGAGCAACTGCGTTGTTTAGCCATCTCCGCCTGAAAACCCTCTTCATCGATAGTCAAGTCTCTTTCGCGCGCAATATCAGCGGTTAAATCTATCGGGAAACCGTAAGTATCATATAGCTTAAAAACAACGTCACCAGGAATGGTTGTTTGCGTTAACTTGTCGGCTTCTTGCGCGAAAATGCGCATACCTTGCGCTAAAGTTGTAGCGAACTGCTCTTCTTCTTGATGCAATACTCGTTCAATTAATTTTTGCTCGTGTATTAATTTTGGATAAGCCTCACCCATTTGTTCTGCTAGTGGAGCTACTAACTTGTAGAAAAATGGTTCATCTTCACCAGCCTGATAGGCATGACGAATTGCACGACGAATAATTCTACGCAATACGTAACCACGCCCCCCGTTACTTGGAATAACACCATCAGCAATTAGAAACGCCGCTGCTCTAATGTGATCAGCTATTACTCTTACAGTTTTACTGTTTTTATCCTTTACATTAGTAAGCTCGGTTATAGCGTTGATAATATTAACAAATATATCTATGTCATAATTCTCATGCACGCCCTGCATAACAGCAGCAATGCGCTCTAACCCCATTCCTGTATCAACGGAAGGTTTTGGGAGCGGCGTTAATTTACCATCAGCCGAACGATTAAATTGCATGAAAACTAAGTTCCAGATTTCAATATAACGATCCCCTTCTTGATCTTTAGAGCCAGGAGGGCCTCCGGGAATATCAGCACCATGATCATAAAAAATCTCTGTACAAGGTCCGCAAGGGCCAGTGTCGCCCATTGACCAGTAGTTATCCTTTTCGCCACAACGACTAAAACGTTTTGGATCAATCTTAATTTCTTTGAGCCAAATATCTTCAGCCTCTTTATCTTCTTTGTAGACTGTAATCCATAACTTTTCTTTTGGTACTCTTAGGATATTGGTTAAGAAATCCCAGGCATAGGTAATTGCTTTTCGCTTAAAGTAATCACCAAAACTAAAATTACCAAGCATTTCAAAAAATGTATGGTGGCGTGCTGTATAACCAACATTCTCTAGGTCATTGTGCTTACCGCTGGCGCGCATACAACATTGGCTGCTAGTTGCTTGCGTGTAAGGGCGAGTTTCAGTTCCGATAAAAACATTTTTAAACTGATTCATGCCGGCATTGGTGAATAAAAGAGTTGGGTCATTCTCAGGTATTAAAGAGCTACTTGGCACAATCGTATGCCCTTTATCTTTAAAATATTCCAAGAAAGTTTTGCGTAGTGTATTGGTATTCATAGAGAGGGATTTTGGCATGTTTTCTGAAGGTTGGGAAGTGCTGCTGCTGGCTATCTGAAACTCGCGTTTATTTGTTCGTGAGTAAAACCTCTATATTGTAAAAAGCTCATCTGCTTGGCGCGCTCTTTAAACTCTTCTGGAGCCGCATTACCAAACTTTTTTATGCGTGCATCGTATGCAAGCTCATACCAATCTGTAGCGTTTTGTAATAATTCGAAGCTTAGATCCTCACTGATATCACGCTCACGCAACTCTTGCCTAATTCTACTTGGCCCGTAACCACGGCATATTCTTGAACGAATATAGCTTTCAGTATAGCGAGTGTCATTCTGTAGATCCTCTTCAGCTAGCTCATTAACTATTTCAGTTACCAAGCTGTTTTCAAAGCCTTTATTTACCAGCTTTCTGATTAATTCACTGTGCGCATGCTCACGACGCGCCAATAAACCCAGCGCACGACTACGAATTTTTTGAGTTAACTCTTGCTCCAATATCCACCCCTAAAAACATAACGCACGAACAAATGCCGTGCGTTATGATTGTACAAATAGACTGCACTTTATTCCTCAGCAACAGGCTCTTCATCTGCCGCTGGCGTAGGAGCAGCTGTGCTTAACAGTTTATTTCGCAACTGTTGATAGATAGATGCTGTAATCTCAGGATTATCTTTTAAGAAATTACGCACATTATCCTTACCCTGCCCAATGCGTTCACCGTTGTAACTATACCAAGCGCCAGCTTTATCAACAATTTCATGCTTGACACCAAGAGTAATATACTCTCCCTCTTGCGAAATGCCCTCGCCATACATGATATCGAACTCGGCAATTTTAAATGGTGGCGCAACCTTGTTCTTAACAACTTTGACCTTTACCTCATTACCAACAATCTCATCACCCTTTTTGATTGAGCCAACGCGACGAATATCCAAACGCACAGATGCGTAGAACTTCAAAGCATTACCGCCTGTTGTTGTCTCTGGATTACCAAACACAACACCAATCTTCATACGCATCTGATTAATAAAGACAACCAACGTTCCTGAGCGATTAATGTTTGCGGTTAGTTTACGCAGCGCTTGTGACATCAAACGTGCATGTAAACCCATATGTGAGTCACCCATGTCGCCTTCAATCTCAGCCTTTGGCGTTAAGGCTGCTACAGAGTCAATAACAACCATGTCAACCGCACCAGAGCGGACTAGCATATCGGTAATCTCTAACGCTTGCTCGCCTGTATCTGGCTGTGAAACCAATAAATCGTCTACCTTAACCCCTAATTTTGCAGCATAAGCTGGATCTAAAGCATGCTCAGCATCAACAAAGGCTGCTGTTCCACCCTGTTTTTGACATTCAGCAATTGCTTGCAACGTTAATGTAGTTTTGCCTGAAGACTCCGGACCGTAGATTTCAACTACACGCCCTTTTGGTAAACCACCAACACCTAATGCAACGTCTAAACCTAGTGAACCTGTAGAAATAGTCGCAATATCGGGTATGACACCAGAGTCCCCGAGACGCATCACCGAACCTTTACCAAACTGACGTTCTATTTGACTTAATGCTGCACTTAATGCTTTCTTTTTATTGTCTTCCATCGCTTTCTTACCTCATTCTTTTGTTAATTATCAACCTCCACCTTGGGAGGTATTATCACACAACTAGCAGGAAATGGAATACCCGGTTTTATTGATCTTGCCGAGCAAATATGAATTTTAAGAACACACTCAAATTACTTATTTGGCGCAATGTGACACTCAACAGAATCACCATCAATTGGCAGCGTTAACACAAAACAGGCGCCATATTTATTAGGATCCTCTTTTAGAGTAATATATCCACCATGGTTACGCATGATTGAAGCAGCAATTGCTAACCCCATCCCCATGCCATTTTCTTTAGTAGTAAAGAATGGTTCGAAAAGCATTTCGACTGCTTTACAGTTAATCTTTGGCCCCGAGTTATAAATTAAGATCTGAATAGAATTAGCACTACTCGCTTTTGTTTCAATAGTGATTTTGCGATAACGCGGCTTAATATCTTGCATCGCGTCAACGGCATTATTAACAATATTTAAGATGACTTGTTCAATATGTAATTTATCAGCAGCAATGAGTGGTATATCTTCATCTAGGTTTAGCTTCATTCTAATACCAGAGCCCTCAAAACGATCTGCTATTAGACTTATTACATCCAATACTGTTTCGTTAATATCAATCGGTACTTTTTGCAATGTTCCTTTAATAAGAAAAGCACGTAGATCATGAATAATCTTACCAGCTCGTTCGGCCTGTTCTAGTATGCGGGTAATTACTAATTTAATATCATCGGCAACTGCTTCGGTTTTGAAGCGCTCTGATATGCCGCCAGCGTAGTGAACAATCGCACTTAACGGTTGATTGAATTGATGCGCAATACTAGTCGTCATCTCACCGATAGTACTTAAACGAGTTAAATGCTCCAATTGATGCTGCCGCTCTTGCAACTGTTTTTCGGCATTACGTAATTTTGTAATATCAGTCGCAGTACCAATATAACCAATAACGGTTTCATCATCATTTTTTTGCGGCACAATCTCACCATGCACCCAAATAACTTTTCCATCAGGATGAACCAAGCGATACTCTAGGCGAAACGGCACCTCCTTTTCGTGCATAAGCATAAACCTATCAGTGATTTTTTTTAAATCAGCATTATGCACAGCTTTCTGCCAACCATGGCCCAAAGCCTCTTTCAAACTTAAGCCTAATAATTCTGAGCAACGTGGATTTATATATGCACATGCCCCCGTGGGGTCAATATGAAAAATACCAACCGGATAAAGTGAAGATAGTGCGGTATAGCGCTGTTCACTCTTGCGCAGATTCTCCTCCATGATTTTATGTTCGGTAATATCGTGCAAAATTGTTGAGTAATATTCAATCTCACCATGGCGATCGCGATGCGCGATTATTACTTGCGTTACTTTAACAGCACGTCCGTCTTGCGCTATTAATTCCGCTTCACCGCTCCATATACCATGCGCCTTTACTACTTTTAAAGCGGCATTCGCAATAAACTCAAAACTGTTTTTGCTATAAAACTCTCGAGCGTGTCTATACATTACATCAGTTAAGCTTGCATAATTAAGAGCTTTTAGAGCTGCGGCGTTGACATAAATTACATTAAACGAACGATCAGCTAGTGCGACCAAATCAGTCGTGTTGTTAACAATTTCGTGGAATCGTTCTTGCAGGGATGCAACTGCTTTTAACTTGCGAATTTCTTTACGCAACTCAGTGTTTTCTTGCAATAGATGTGACGTAGTATTATCAGTCATCGCTGGTGATTATCTCAAGCAGTTGTGTGAGCGCATATTCTGTGGCTTGCTGACAAATTTCTGTGCGATCTCCAGAGAAGTGTTGTAGCTTAGCAATTGTTTTCATGTCAACGCCAGCCCAAGCGAAACAGACAGTACCAATGGGCTTTTCGATTGTATCGCCAGTAGGACCGGCAATACCGGTAATGGCAAGACTGAGATCAGCGTGACTATTTTCTAATGCACCCTCTGCCATTTGTAAGACTACCTCTTCACTAACAGCACCAAATTGCATAATGGCTTTGGAATCGACACCCAGCATCTCCTCTTTAGCGGTGTTGCTATAGGTTACAAAGCCACGCTCAAACCATTTGGCGCTTCCAGGGACAGAGGTAATTGTTGAGGCGACCATGCCGCCTGTGCAAGATTCGGCGGTGGTGAGCAATAAATCCTTGGCTGTTAAAGTTAAGCCAAGCTGTTTGACTATGTTGATAAGCTCAGTTTGCATATGATAAAAGTATACGGCCTCTAGTCAGTATTTGTTAAGACATTTTGTAATTATTCAGCGCCGTGA
>JAGLTR010000082.1 GCA_023135155.1 Gammaproteobacteria bacterium | reverse complement strand
GTGGGGGTGAATTACCGCTTACGTTGTTTCTAGAAAATCAGGGGTTGTGTGCTAGTATTAAGTGATGTGATGACTATAGGGGCGTTGTTGATGGGTGAAGTGGAAGAAAAGTTTTTGACGATATCGGAAATATGTGGGATGGTTGCTGTGAAACAGCTAGATCGGCGAGCAGTTGTTTATGGTAAAGATGTTTTGAGTTACTCTGAGTTAGAAAGTCAGTCCTCAAGGATCTCTGGTGGTTTGATTGCTGCTGGCTTGAGACCTGGGGCAGTTGTTGCGGTTTGTTTGTCTCCGTTCGTGTTATTACCTGCTGTAATCTTGGGTATCTGGAAGGCAGGGGGTGTGTATTTGCCTATAGATATGGAGGGTCCTCTGTCTCGCACTGCATATTTATTGCAGGATTCGCAAGCGTCTTTTTGTATTGCAGAGGGTGAGGGCATTCAATCTGTATCAAAAATGCAGGCGTGCAGTAAGCTTCTTACTCTCAGTGAGATTATGGTAGATGACTATAATGAGTTTATCCCCCCAATGGATGCTGAATCAGCTGCATATGTTATCTATACGTCTGGTACCACAGGGTTGCCAAAAGGGGTGTTGGGTACACATAGGGCGTTAATTACCCGTTTATTATGGATGCAATCTGAATTCGATATGCAAATAGATGATGTAATGCTATGTAAAGCAGCGTTGACTTTTGATGTATCTATTTGGGAGATGTTTTGGCCCCTTATCGTTGGGGCTGGTTTGGTTATATTAGAAAAAGATAGGCGAATTGATTGGCGGTATATTCACGATTTGATTTTAGAGGAGAGCGTTACATATATTCAGTTTGTCCCCTCATTGTTAAATCAATTTTTAGAGTATTATGACAATCTTCGTCATTTACCTTTGAAAAAAGTTTTCTCAGGGGGCGAATCTTTATTTCCAGTATTGCAAAAAAAGTTTTTTGCAAAAGTTGATAAGGGTGTGGAATTACACAATATTTATGCGCCGACAGAATTCTTTGGGTCATTACATCATCATTGTGTTGCGAGTCATGATAATTTGATTAATTGTATTGGCAAGCCGAGCAAGGGCGTGGAAGCTTATATTGTTAATAGTGAATTACAGTCCGTGCCTGATGGAGAAGTAGGTGAATTATGTCTTGCAGGATATGGAATTGCTCAAGGATATATAAATTCAGTAAATTTATCCCGCAGAAAATTTATCAAGAACCGCCTGAGTAATGTGAGTGAAAAATTATATGTGACGGGCGATAAAGTGCGCCGTTTGCCAGATAAGTCCATTGAATATTTGGGGCGTGTTGATGATCAGATCAAGCATTTCGGCGTGCGACTTGAGCCAGCAGAAGTGGAGTATTATTTAGATCAGCATCCAAGCATAGAGAGGAGCGTTTTAGTGCAAGTTCCTATGGGTGGTGAGGTATTGCTTTGTGTGTTTTACCTGGGGATAGGTGTATCTATATCATCGGATGTTTGTCGAGATTACTTGTCTCGGTTTATTCCTGCTGCAATAATTCCAGCTGAGTTTATTCGAATGGATGCTTTTCCTGTTGGTGAGCATGGGAAAGTTGATCGCGAAGCGTTGAGGAAGGTAGGCGGGAAGATCTTAGAGCGAAAGGACAGTTCTTTTTGTGTAATATCTTCTTTGACAAAAAATGTGGCCCAAATATTATCCAAGAGATCTTGTGACATTAACGATGATTTTGCGTTTAATTCTGTTACCTCATTACAGTTGATGCAATTACATGCGAGCCTTATGCGGATTATTCCGCATGGTGTTAGGATGGTAGATCTTTTTAGTTTTCGTACATTTGGCCAGATGAAAGAGTATGTGGCAAAAGAAATGGGTGTGTAGTTTATGTGTAATGTAAGTCAAAATTCTGATATAGCTATTATCGGTATAGCGTGTAGGTTTCCTGATGCACAGAATGTCCGAGAGTTCTGGGAAAATTTGTGTGCAGAAAAAAGTTCCATTACTTCTTTTTCATCGGAAGAGCTACTGCAAAATGGATTGGATGCTAGCATTTTGTCTAAGAAACATTTTGTTAATGCCGGCGCATATGTCAGCGATATAGATAAATTTGATGCAGAGTTTTTCGGATATAATGATGCTGAGGCAGCATTATTAGACCCACAGATTCGTTTGTTTTTAGAAAGTTCCTGGGAAGCTATGGAAAATGCGGGTATTGATATTGCCAATGAGAAAGTTGGAGTATATGTGGCGGTGCCATCGGTTAATTTATATTTGGAGGAGAACCTTCATTTTCGAGAGAGCCTGCCTTGTTATGAGTCATTTGAAAAGCTAATGTTTAATTGTGGGTCACGTTTTGCGACAAAGGTGGCATATCATCTTGATTTGAAAGGTCCTGCCGTAGCTATACAGACAGCATGCTCATCTTCTCTGTGTGCAATTATACAGGCGTGTCAAAGTTTATCTTTAGGAGATTGTTCTGCTGCTATAGTTGGTGGAGTTTCTATCAGACCTCGACAAAAAACTGGGTATTTATATAGTCCGCATGCTATTTTTTCAGCAGATGGAAAGTGCCGAGCCTTCGATGAGCATGCGACAGGGACAGTATTTGGTAATGGTTTGGGGGTTGTGGTATTAAAACCCTTGCATACGGCATTGCAGGATGGAGATCAAGTTATAGCTGTCATTAAGGGGTATGCTATCAATAATGACGGTTACGAGAAGATTAATTATGCTGCACCTAGCATAGAGGGGCAATCTCGGGTTGTTAGCGCTGCGCTTGAGAATGCCGGTATAACTCCAGAAAGTATTACATATGTTGAGATGCATGGTACGGGTACATTGTTGGGTGATGCAGTAGAGGTTGCTGCCTTACAGAAAGCATATAATAAGTTTACACGTGAGAAAAATTTTTGTGCTATTGGTAGTGTAAAAACTAATATTGGGCATCTTGGCGTTGCTGCTGGAATGGCTGGAATAATCAAGACGTCGCTATCATTGCAGAATAAAAAAATACCAGCTTCTTTAAATTTTAGCAGTTCAAATGTTGCTATTAATTTCGCAAATAGTCCTTTTTATGTTAACGATAAAACGACGGCTTGGAAACATGATGAAACTATGCCGCGCCGAGCGGGAGTGAGTGCGTTCGGTGTAGGAGGAACAAATGCACATATAATTTTGGAAGAAGCGACTAGTATTGAATGCAATAATCAAGAAGGAGTATGGAATCTTTTTTGTTTTTCAGCAAAAACAGTCGAGGCTCTCGATAATGTGATAAATAACTTTGCTCAGTTCTTGGTCGATAGTGATAATGTTAGTCTTGGTAATATTGCGTACACATTGCAAGTTGGTAGACAACATTTTCGATATAGGGCATTTGTTGTGGCAAATAATTTAAAGAATTTGAGAAATATAATATGCAGAAGAGATTTGGTATATTCAACGACATCTTTTGTTAATCAATTAGATTCCATAGCGGAGATTGATTTTTCTCATGATATCGAAAGGGACGCTGCTTCTTGGAAGAAAATAGGCGATGTTTGGGTGAGTGGTTTGAGAGTCGATTTCAAAAAATTATATTGTAGTGGACAGAGAAATAAGGAGCCTTTGCCAACATACCCTTTTAGAGATAGGCGTTATTGGATCTCAAGTGACGGATCAGATATGTTGTCTAAACGGGTGGGGTTATCCGGGGCTGATGTTACAAGGGAGGTCTTGTTAATATGCCAGGATATACTCGATGTTTCAGTAATTACAGTTGATGATAATCTCGTTGATTTGGGAGTTGATTCCATTGGTATTTTGCAGCTTGCCAGCTCTATAAATCAGCGTTTTTGTCTGTCATTAACATTGGAAACGATTGCTGGTTTTCATCAGGTGAAGGATATAGTAGACTGCTTAATTGTTTCTGGTTCTGGCGAAGTTAGGGATAATATTTAGACATTTTTTGTCAAATATCTGAGGTTACATTATGTTAAGCAGTAAATTATCCTGTGTGAGCGCAAAACATCCGGTTGCGCGCCACTATAAGTATCTTTTATTATTGGCAACAATTTTTATTGTTGCTGGAGTGATTACTCCGATTGTTGATAATAAAATTATTTTAGTGTGTGGTTTTCCAGTGTCTGGGGGAGCGTTTGTTTTTCCAATATCATTTGCTTTGGCAGATGTAATCACTGAAGTGTATGGTTATCAAATATCTAGGCAGATGATTTGGCTGTTAATATTTGGACAAATACTGTGCGGCGTTTTTATCTTCACGTTGATTAAATTACCAGCTGCACATGTTGTGGCTCAAAGGGATATATACTTTAATCATGCTTTACAACCGGTAATGCGTATAGTCGCCGGTGGAACTGTAATCATTTGGTTTAGCACTTTTTGCAATATTTATCTTCTTTCGAAATGGAAAATATTGTTGCGGGGGAGATATTTTCTGATGCGTTGTATCCTTTCTTCGGCTGTTGGCGATGCTATTTGCACTATTATGGCTGTATTTTGGATGTATGGAAGCGATGTGCCGCTTTCAAAGCTCTTTATTCTCATGGCCACTGGATATTTAATGAAAATAGCATATGTTGTTGTTTTGGCTTTTCCTGCTTTGGCAGCTGTTGTTTTCCTCAAGAAGAGGGAAGGAGTTGATGCGTATGATAACAATATAAAGTTTAATCCTTTTGTATTTGATGTTGGTTCATCTTAGTTTGATTTAATAATTATGATTGCGCTACGGAGGGGATGGAGTGAAGACAGCGAGTTCGAGTAATTGTAATTTAGTTTTTCTTGGCGTCGCGTTAATGGCGGTCATGATCAATGTAGATCTTAATGCAACGAATTTGGCATTGGCTACAATTGGTAGAGTTCTGCATGTGCCGTTAACTATGCTCCAGTGGGTTATTATTGTTTATATTTTATTCGGTATTCCCCTGCTGGTTATTTCAGGAAAACTCGGTGATGTTTTTGGGCGTAAGAAAATTTATTTATTTGGTGTGAGTCTTTTTGTGATTGCTTCGATTGTTTGTGGGTGTGCGACCGGGATAAGAATGTTGCTAGTGGGACGAGCATTGCAAGGACTTGCTTTTGGTTTTACGTTGTCATTAGGCCTAGTTATTGTTACTTCTGTTTTCCCGAGTGCGCGACGTGGCACTGTTCTAGGTATGTATACAATGGTTGCGGGATTATCACAGGCGCTTGGTCCTTTTGTTGGAGGATTTATTCTACAATTTTTCGGTTGGCGTTGGTTGTTTTTGATTAATATTCCTCTGGGCATTGGATGTGCTGCTTTGCTTGTAGCTTACTTTCGAGAGGATCATAAGTTATTAGCGGTTAAATTGGATTATCTTGGTGCATCTATTTTCTTTTCTGGATTGGTATTGTCAGTATTAGCGTTAAATGAGATGTCTACATGGGGTGCTAGTTCGATTTTATTTACGACTACTTTTGGATTGGGTCTGGCTTTATTGTTGTGCTTCTATACTTACGAAAAACACTTACAGCATCCATTAGTGGATTTTTCAGTCTATAAGAATCGCACATACTTGTTCGTCACTATAATTCGGGCTATCAATACTTATGCTTGGTTTTCGGTAATTTTTCTTTTGCCACTTTTTTTCCAGAATATCTTGGAGTTGACGCCAGTCGCGACTGGGATGATGATTCTAGTAATGACAGCTATGTATGGCTTGTTATCGCCTTTTGTTGGTAGATGGTTGGATTGGTATGGCTACAAGAAGCCGCTTGTTTTATCCGTAATATTTGGAATCGCAGCTTGCCTGTTGCTTGTTAACATGAAGTTGACAATAACTTGGTGGTTGCTTCTCGGATTTCTTTTGTTTGGCATTAATAAGGCCATTACTCTGCCGTGTACAGTTGGTCTTGCGCTTAAAAACCTACCAAAAGAAAAAGCAGGGGTTGGGCTGGGTGTTTTTTATGCAACAACATTTATGGGTGGCATTTGCGGTGTGGCAATTACAGGTACAACTATCATATTGTTAAGTCGTATAAAGCTTCATGCAGGTTTGATAAAGTTGGGATTGACGCAATTTGTTAAACATGCGGCGTTGCTTAAAGGGGTTGCAAGCGGAGCTGTTAGTGTTGCAGTATTAAAAGACTATTTCCCGCCTGGAGTATTAGAAAAAATATTGCCAATTATTAAGCATGCATTTGTTTATGGTGCCATAACGACGCTTTGGATCGTTATAGTTCTTTCTTTTATTACCCTGGTTCTTTCTTTCTATGTTCAAGATGCTGGTTGATATGTTTGTGCGCATTATTTATCCTATTATTGGCAGAGGGACCGCTGTGTCTTCTTTTTCTAAAGAAAAAAGAATGATTAGATGTTTACGACTATTGTGCAAATATCAATCCATTTATATTGAGTAATGCTGATTGATTGCTATAAAGGAATTTTGTTAGATGTGACATTCATAACATTCCGGCTATTTAACATTTGTTGTGGGGATTAGTAGTGATTTGTTATGATTCGTAGGGATTTTGCAGCGGAATGCCTCGTTAAAATTTCAATAAAAACAATCGGCTAGCTTTTGCCAGCCGGATTTGTAATCAGCAGGTTGCGGGTTCAAGTCCCATCGCCAGCTCCAGTCTTCGCTTTGTTTGTTCTCGCTCACAAAGCTACGACTCGGCAAGCCGGCTGTTAAGTTCTCAGTTTTTTAAATTCCCCTAAGCGAAGACTGTCGCGCCGAAGCACGAAGTGCGTAGGTGGACTAGATTAGTTTATTAGTTATCTCACACAAAATTTGGGTCTTTCCCCAATAAGTGGGCGCGAATTAAGAACATAATGCTCTCCCTCTAAAGTTGTTAAAACTACGCAAGCGCATAAGCGCGCCGTTGAATAAGTTTCATCTTGCGGTAAAAGCCTTCGGTAATGCCGTTATGTTTTGTGAATCGTCACATACGCACAATTTCTTCGCGCCAATAATAGAGTGTTTTTCCTAACGTAACGAAGTGTTGGAATCGACTGTTTTTTAATTTATCGATAGCCTGTAAAAGTGCCGTAAGTAAGCGACGACACTATTTCGCTCTGCATTAATAAGCGATGCAGTCTTCTTTGCTGTGATGAACTCAGGTTGTCTGGATTGGTTCTGAAGGCGGACAATGAGCCGCGTTGATATTTGATCTCAGGATCAATGGATTGATATGGTTTTAATGTAAGATGATTTAATAATCGAATGACATGGAAGAGGTCAGCTGCTATTTTGGCGTGAGAAAAATACTTTTTTATTATAGCCCGACGCTTTACTCAAATCGATACATGCTATTTTCACCTGATCTTTACTGGGGAGCTTGTATGATACCAGTGTTTGGGATTTTCAGTTACAATGTGATTAATAGGAGTTGCGTCAAATGCAGCGCTATAGTCGAAGTAACAATTAGGTTGAGCAATATTCATAATATCATTAAAATGACCGTCTTTTAATGTTGTTCGAGTTTATTAGGAAGTATTAGCGTTGTATGATATTGAGGAGTGTGGTGTGCTATGTGTAAAGATAAGCAAGTTAAAGATTCATCTTATGTGTTGACTGAGGGTAGAGAGGCTAAGGCTAGGCTTGATCTCTTACATCAGTTATGTGGGGATTCTACTTTGTCATTTTATCGCAAAGCCGGACTAAAGGCTGGGATGCGGGCGTTAGATGTAGGGTGTGGAATTGGTAATACATCTATTGATATTGCTCGTGTTGTTGGTTCAGAGGGACAAGTGGCGGCTATTGATATTAGCGAAAAACAGATAGAGGAGGCGAGACTCAATGCCGAGGCGCATCAAATAAGTAATATTTCGTTTTTGGTTAGAGATGCAGGTGATATTGCCGATCTTGGGAAATTTGATTTTGTATGTAGTCGTTTCTTATTGATTCATCTTAAAGAGCCGATGTCGGCTTTAAAGGCTATGTACGATGCTTTGTTGAAGGGTGGTGTTTTGGCATGTGAGGAGCCGCACTGGTCTGATTTTTTCTCGACTCCGCCCTCAGAAGCCATTAGAAGCTTAATTCAATGGCAGCTTAGTTATTGTGAACAAGTGGGTATAAATTTTGAGCTAGGTAAGGAATTGTGCGGTATGTTAGAGGCTCTTAAGTGCTGTTCTATAGTGGAAACAACGTTTCAACCTGTAATTAGAGAGCCTTCTCCCATGAAGCGGATGCTGGCTATGTTTGCTACAGAGGCTGCTGGGAAATATGAGAGATATAGAATAGCAACTCGTGAAGAAATAAATACGGTTGTGCAGCAGTTAGAGAGTTACGCTTGTGATCCTGAGACGTGTTTTGGCGCTTCTAAACAACATCAAGTTTATGGTTTGCGTTGCTAGGTGGTATAAAATTTATTAATAGTGGATGACTGTTATGCATGTCACAACAAACGTTCGGATGAGATATAAATATTGTGTATTCTTCTGCTGTATGTATGTGACGGCATTGATTGGATCAGTGGTCATGGGCTATCGAATGATTGCTATAGGGCCTACCCTGGAAACAGGTTCGATTTTTATTTTTCCATTCACATATTTTTTTGGGGATATTGTTGCTGAGGTATATGGGTACAAAGTTGCTAAAAACTTGATTTGGACTTCATTGGTATGCGAGGCAGTCTTTGCTATTACAGCAAATCTTGTTGATCTATTGCCTTATCATGGTAGTCCGTTTCATCAGGCAGCGTACGCGCAATTGGTTCCTTTATTTATGCGAGTTTTACTTGTTAATGTTGTGAGCACTCTAATTAGTGAGTTCTTAAATGTATATTGCGTTACAAAGTGGAAAATCTTGTTGTCGGGTAGATTTTATTGGCTTAGAAGTTTGGGTGCTGCGGCTATAGGGGCTTTTGTTTATAGTATTTCAGCAACGATAATTTCTTTTGCCGGCATTTTAACCGTTACGCAGATGGTTAAGTTGATGCTGTCTTGTTACCTAATTAAAGAAGTCATTTTTGTTTTAATTACTCCTGTGGGCGTTTTGATAGTGCTTTTTTTGAAGAAAGCAGAGAGGGTTGATGCTTATGATTATCATACAAACTTTAACCCTTTTGCGCGTGAAATAAGCGAAGCATGATAGGGCATTAATGTTTATTTAATTAGATGTGTGCTTATGATGGTTGTGCATTGAAAAACGATGAAGGATAGAAAGTATGGCTATAGATCATAAGGCAAAAGTTCAGTATAAGTATTGCACAATTCTTTGTATGTTATATTTAACTGCTATGATCGCATCAATTACCGTGGGATATAGGTTGATTTCTATTGGACATTCCTTGGAGTCAGGTTCTGTTTTTATTTTTCCGTTAACATATTTTTTTGGTGATATTATTGCTGAAGTTTATGGGTATCGTGTGGCTCGTAATCTTATCTGGATATCCCTGGTATGTGAGTTATTATTTGTGGTGCTAACCAACGTGGTTGTTTTGTTACCATATTCAGGGCCATCCCTATATCAGCACGCCTACGACAGAATAGTTCCTATGTTGTTTCGGGCATATATAAGCGATTTGGCTACTATACTTATTAGTGAATATTGCAATATTTACATTGTTACCAAGTGGAAAAAGATATTACATGGAAGATATTATTGGCTGAGAAGTTTGGGGGCATCTTCAGTAGGCAGTTTGATTTATAGCTTGGTTGCGACTCTGATATCATTTAGTGGGCTATTATCTGCACCAAGAATGATTGATTTAGCTTTTTCTGCGTTCATCTATAAAGAGATGTTTCTGTTGGTTTGTGCTGCGCCTGGAGCGTTAATTGTATTATGGCTAAAGCGCGAAGAAAAAGTCGATGTTTATGACCAGGCTATTGGTTTTAATCCGTTTCGCTTCAACATTTAAAATTTATGACCTGACTTTTCTCGGGTTAGGTAAAAAATAAATAGATAAGGTTTATTTTTATGAGTATAAGCTCACAAGATATTTTACTTGAGATGGGGGCTAAATCTAATCTGACGCAGGGACAGCTTTTTATATGGTTAAGGCAGCAATTATTTCCAAGAAAGCCAATTTTTAATCTATCATGTGTGTTTACTATTGCTGGTAAGGTTGATGTTAAGTGTTTTCAGGCAGCGTTTCGGCGTTTAATTTCTGAAAATGATATTTTGAGAGCTGTGATCACGGATGAGGACGGAGTTCCGCAACAGAATATTATGGATGATTATGAGGATTTTCTTCTAGAATATGTCGACTGTAGTGATGATTTAGAAAGTATAGATAGGTGGATTACGGAAAAGCGTAATGAGATGTTTGATTTTGAGTCGCGTCTGTTTAGCTCGGCCCTATTGAAAATCGCAGATGAAAGATTTGCGTGGTTTTTGAATGTACATCATATCATTGTTGATTTAAACTCATTTCCAGTCATGTTGAGTCAGCTATCTGAATGTTATAAGCATGTAAAAAATGCTAACGATAGTATTATTCAGTTTCCTAAGTTTAGTTCTTATGTTTGTCAGGAGCTGGAATATAAGAAATCACAATGTTATTTGGATGATAGGCATTTTTGGGATGGTAGAGTAGGTGGTGAGGCAGCAGCTATTTCTTTTTATGGTGATGCTCAGGTGCATAAACAGGTATGCGCAAAAAGAACAATTAAGGAGATTATGTTTGATCAAAACAAGTTGATGGCATTAAAGGAGTTGGCGGGTGCGCAAGAAAATTATAAAGGAAATATGCGCGTATCCCTGTTTAACTTGTTTGCTGCAGTGCTCTGTATTTATTTGCGTTATATAGGTAATAGAGAGAATGTTGTTTTTGGTAGTACGTATCATAATAGGTTGTGCTCTAAAGCATGGAAAACTGTTGGGTTATTTAGTGTTTCTAGGCCGTTAATGATTGAGGTTAATGAGAGCGATACAGTAGGAGTTATTGCCGGCAAAATAGCTGCTGAGGCTAAGGAGACAATAAAGCATTGTTCTGTTGATGTGGGTAATCCTGATAGAATATACAATGTTTTTCTTAATTTCCAGACGGCAACGTTTCCTCAAAAATTTGATGAAATGCCTGTAACAGTAAAATATTTCACGCAAGAGTATGAAGAAGAGGATTTGCATATACAGATATCTGATCTGTTAGGTAATGGTGATTTAAAGCTTGAATTTATATTTAACAATGATCTATTTAACTCCAATCAGATGGACCAAACTATTGGTCATTTTATGTCGATAATTGATGCGATTCTTCAAGATCATAATCGAGCCGTATTTGAGACTCCGGTTTTAGCAAAAAATGAGTTAGATGTTTTGTTGGTGCAATATAGCCATATTAATGATGCTAGTCAGAAAACATGTAAGCACCATAAGGATCAGTTTTTAGTTCATCAGCGCTTTGAACAGATTGCTGCGCAATATTATCAGAAAAATGCTGTTGTTTGTGGACACAAAGTCCTGTCGTATGGTGAACTAAATGTTCAGGCCAATATTCTGGCCAATAAACTGATAGCATTGGGGTTAAAAGCAAAAGCTTTGGTGCCTATATGTATAGATCGATCAATTGATCTAATTATTGGTATTTTGGCCATTTTAAAAGCAGGCTATGCATATGTTCCTCTCGATCCAACGCATCCTGAAGAGAGGCATAGTTTCATAATAAATGACGTAAAGGCATCAATTATCCTTACCCAGTCATCTTTAGCAGATAGATTTTCTGCTCATGATTTGGTTGTTATTAAGCTTGAGGATTGTTTGGCTTCAGCTGAGGAGATAGATAAGAGTAATCCGTGTTGTTCAGTTTTAGGAGATGACTTAGCATATATTATCTATACATCAGGTACGACGGGAAAGCCGAACGGTGTATTGATTCGACACTTGAGCATTACAAATCTCATGAGATCAGCTGAGGATTTGCTGCATATTTCTTCCGGTGATGTTTGGGCTTTTTTTCATTCTGTTGCGTTCGATTTCTCAGTCTGGGAGATTTTTGGAGCCTTAGCTTTTGGCGGTAAATTAGTCATTGTTTCAGATGTTGTGAGACAGTCACCAGAAAAGTTTTACAAATTATTGGTAGACGAAAAAGTAACGATTCTCAATCAGACGCCTGGAATGTTTTTTCAGTTATGTAGTTATGCAAGAGATTTTCCGAGAAAAAACAACTTGCAGTTGCGGTATATTGTCTTCGGGGGTGAAAAACTATCTACTCGCCATATTAAGCCGTGGATTGAAGTTTATGGCTTGATCACCCCCGAGTTGATTAATATGTATGGTATCACTGAAACTACCGTGCACACCACATTTCATAGAATATCTCATGCCAATATTCTGGATGATAGTTGTAATATTGTTGGCAGGCCCTTGCCTGGGATATATGTTTACATTTTAAATAAGTTTAGACAGCCTGTTCCTGTTGGGATAACTGGAGAGCTCTACGTCGGAGGCGCAGGTTTGGCCAGTGGATATTTAAACAGGCCGCAGCTATCTGTTGAGAAATTCTTGCCAGATCCGTTTTTTGTAAATAAACAAAATATTCATATGAAAAATACTTGTGTTGGAAAGATGTATAAGACCGGGGATGTTGTAAAGTGGTTATCAGATGGAAATATCGAATATATTGGGAGATATGATGGTCAGATTAAACTGAGGGGTTATAGAATTGAGTTAGATGAAATTAGTTCGACATTGACTAAATATTTCCCGATCAAGCAATGTGTGACTGATTATGTTCATAATGGCAATAAAAGTCACATAAATGTTTATTATGTCTTACGTAATAAATGTGATGGCAGGATTGGTGAAGATGCCATCAGGAGCTTTTTGAAGGAGAGATTGCCATTATATATGATGCCAGCAAGGTTGGTAGCGGTGCATGAGATTCCATTAACCGTAAACGGCAAAACAGATTTTGATAAATTAAGGAGTATAGGATTATCTATTAATAATAATATTTCTGATTTGCCTTGTAATACCGATGAAAGTCTAATGTTACAGCTATGGCAGCACGTATTGAGGGATGATCAAATAGGTGTACATGATAATTTTTTTGAGCTTGGCGGCAACTCACTGTTGGCTATGCATTTGATTTCCCTAGTTAGTAAGCACTATTCTGTCAAAATGAGCTTGTATCAGTTGCTTGAGCATCCAACTGTTAGTCGTTTGAGTAAGGTTATTAATAGCTGTTCAAAGAGTATGGGCGAAGCTTGTGTTGAAATTGCTCATGATTCGCAATATGAACCATTTGAATTAACTGATATGCAGTATTCTTATTGGTTTGGTAGGCAAGGTGTTCTTGATTTGGGTAGTGTTTCTACTCATGTTTATTTCGAAGTTGATTATCGTAATTTACAAATAGAGCGGTTGGAAGCGGCTCTGAATAGATTGATTGGTTATCAGGCTATGCTGCGAGCTGTTTTTTTGGAGGAAGGAAAGCAGGTAATATTAAAAAAAACACCATATTATAAAATAAAATTTATGAATATTGCGGGTGTTTGTGGAACCAAAAAGCTTGATTTTCTAGCTAAATGGAGGAGGGAGTTATCACATCAAGTTTTGAATTCTAAAAAGGGGCCGTTATTTGAGATTAGGGTGGTAAAAACTGCTGTCAATCTTTTTCGGTTATTTATAAGTCTAGATGCTTTAGTATTTGATGCGCACAGTATTCAGATTTTCTTTAATAGCTGGGAGCAATTATACCGCTATGCGTGTTTGCCATATTCTTTGCCTAATATAAGTTTTAGAGATTGTGTTATTGCGCTAAAGAAGCAAAAGCAGGGTGATCAGTATCTGCGAGATAGAGCTTATTGGATGAAGCGTATTGATAACCTTCCTTTGGGGCCGCAATTATCGTTTCAAATGTCTCCTGCTGTAATTAAAAAAACTAAATTTCGAAGATGTCAGCAAATAATTGATGAACAAGATTGGAGTGCGCTACAAAAACAAGCCGAACAACATAAGTTAACACTATCTAGCGTGTTGTTATCAGCGTTTGTTATTGTATTAAGAAGGTGGAGCTCTAATCCTGAATTTTTGATAGTCCTTCCTTTGTTCAATAGGCCGCCGCTGCATAAGGGTGTGGACACAATTATCGGTGATTATTCTTCGTTGACAGTAAGTGCCTTTGGTGGTGAGCATCAGTATGTTGCAAATAGCTCGTTCTTGCAGAATACAGCTAAGCTACAGAGTGTTTTGTGGGAAGATTTGGCTCATAATTTGTTTAGTGGGGTTGAGGTTTTACGCGAATTGGCTAAGCAGCACAATATGGTTGCTAGCATGGTAGCGCCTGTTGTTTTTACGAGTTTATTAGGTATTGATTTTGATATGCAGACGTTGTTTCTAACAGATCAGTTTGTGAAGATTGCTTACAGTATAACGCAAACGCCCCAGATTTGGCTTGATAACAAAGTATATATGCAGGGCAATTGTTTGGCGGTTGAATGGGATTACGTTTCTGGATTGTTTCCCGGAAATATGATTCAAGATATGCATGCAGCATATTGTCGACTAATTAAATATTTGTCTAGCAGTAGCTGGACAGAGAAAATGCCCGATATTTTATGTGATCTGACTGGCAACTATCTATCTTCTGCAAATTCACTATCTATACCTTTGCCTACTCTTGGTTTGCATGAGAAGTTTATTGAAATGGCTAGTCGCTATCCAACTCATATTGCAATTATTACTGCGCAAGAGAAATATACATATGCGAGAATATATAAATATGCTTGTGCCGTAGCGAGTTTTTTAGATAATACAGACGTTGGCCCCGATAGCTTAATTGCGGTATTAATGCATAAGGGGTGGCAACAAGTTGTCGCGTGTTTGGGAATATTAATTAGTGGATTCTCTTATTTGCCATTAAATACTAAGTGGCCAAAAAAACGTATTAGTACGGTGTTGCAACAAAGTGAAGTTCAGATGGTTATTAGCCAAGAAGAAGTATTGCAGACTTATGCTAATTCTGATGAGTTAGAAAAGCTAAAGACTGTTGCGATTGAGAAAGTGTGCCTTTCTGAGAAAAGTTATGATTATCGGTTAAAAAAGTTACAAAACTTAAATGACATTGCATATGTTATTTTTACTTCGGGATCTACGGGCAAGCCAAAAGGGGTTGCTGTGAGTCATCTTAGTGCGGCTAATACAATTAATGATATTAATAATAGGTTTAATGTTGGGCCGCACGATAGAGTTTTAGCTTTATCAGATTTAAGCTTCGATTTGTCTGTTTATGATATATTTGGTTTGTTATCTGTTGGTGGTACCGTAGTGATTCCTGATCCTCATCATATGAAAGAGCCTGCATTCTGGTTTACATATCTTATTGAGCATAAAGTAACTATATGGAATAGCGTGCCAATGTTTATGCAGATGCTTTATAGCGCAATAACTGGTGGATTAACCAAGGCTTTGGATGAGGATGCTCTGACTAGCTTAAAAGTTGTATTGCTTAGTGGTGACTGGATTCCTCTAGATCTCCCAGCAAAAGTATTTAATACGTTTCCTGGTGTGGAAATATTTAGTTTGGGTGGAGCTACAGAAGGAGCTATATGGTCAATTATTTATCCAATAAGTTCGGTCAGTAAAAAGTGGCGCAGTATTCCCTATGGTAAGGCGTTAGCTAATCAAAGCATTTATGTATTGAATCATGATTTACAAATTTGTCCTTATAACGTTCCTGGTGAAATATACATCGGAGGCATTGGTGTTGCGGCTGGTTATTGGAAGGATAAATATCTAACGGACAAATCATTTTTGCGGCATCCAGAGACAGGAGAGTATTTATATAAGACCGGAGATTCGGGATTGCTGATGGCAGATGGGAATATCGAATTAATTGGGCGCACAGATTCGCAAGTTAAAATATCCGGGTATAGAATTGATATTAGGGAGGTTGAAAATGCTATAATGTCCATAGATGGGATTAGTGATGCCGTTGTTACTGTCGTCGGCGAACGTTTTCAAAATAAAAGGCTGGTTGCTCATATTGTGACTGAAAGTATATCTGAAATGATTTCGCAGGAAGAGAAGATTGCTTTTAGACTTAATAATTTTCAAATCCGGAAAGATAGTTTATCTGACATTAAAACTCCTTTGTCTGTGGATGGTAGGAGTAATTGTAAGTATTATCATAGAAAAAGTTATCGCCAATATTGTAAGAAAATTGTTGGAGTAGATTCTATTTTAAACTGTCTTTTATTACGCGCGCGCGGTCAGAACTTAACAAGTTTTGTGGGTGTAGCTGAAACAATAGATTATGTATTGAAGGAATTGCAGGCATATCAAGAAAGTGCGCAACCATTTCCCAAATATCGTTACCCCTCTGCTGGAGGGCTGTATCCTGTTCAAATATATCTTGAGGTTGGAAGGGATATTGGTCAACTATCCAAAGGATATTATTATTTCAATGCATTGACGCATGAGCTGATAAAAATCAAGACAAGTACATATTTCTTTGCCGATGATATTGTGTTGCACTTAATTGGGCGACAAGAGGCGATTTCTCCAATGTATGGGAAATATGCGGTGGATTTTTGCTTATTAGAGGCGGGATATATAATTTCTTTAATCAAAATGCAGTGTGAAAATATCAATATTGCGATAGAGGTATCATCAAGATCAGATGTCATTGAGTGTTTAAAGCTTGGAAATAATGATTCGTATATTGTCAGTCTGAGCATGAGTTCTAAACCTGCTTCAGAGAGCTTGTTGTCTTCAGGTAATGGCAGTGTTACTGCATACGCGCTTGCAGCGAATGATGTTAATATTTACTTATATGTCCATCATAATAAAGTGAGCGGGTTGAAAGCGGGCTTGTATATTCTAGAAAAGGAAGCCTTAAAATATATTGGTGATGTTTCATTTCTCCGTGATAATTCATGCTTTTTTGATGGTAATCGTGATGTGCTTAATGATGCCGCTATAGTTGTTTTTTTCGCAGGAGCTAAAACAGATGCTACTTTACGTTTAGTGGGAGAGTATACCCAGAATGTTATGGAGCTATTGCCTGAATATATGCTTGGTGGTTGTATTATCGGTTATTTTCTTGGTCGGGTAGGAGTAGAGGACCGGATTAGAGGCGATATATTAAGCTGTTTTACGATTGGCAGTATCTCTAAACGGCAGTTAGATGATCATGGGTATTCTGAGGCGCGACGAGTTGTAGGTGGCGCTCCATATGATTTGAAACAAGCTGTTAAAAAGTGGCTTAAAGAAAATTTACCTGATTATATGGTGCCGGATATTTATATTGTTTCTCGTGCAATCCCGTTGTCCAGTAATGGGAAGATTAACCGCCTGGCGCTGTCAAGAATTAGTCCTAGTGATGCTTATAAAAAGCCTGATATTAACAGCATGATTCCTCGTAATAATATAGAGTTTAGGCTGCAAAGGATATGGAGCGACGTGCTGAAGCATGAGCGGTGCGCGATTAGCGCGAAATTTTTTGATGTTGGTGGCGGATCGCTTACCGCAGTAGATTTGATCACGCGCATTAAGCAAGAGTTTCATGTTGATAGGCCGCTGGTATGGGTCTTTAGCAATAATACAATAGCGCAACAAGCGCAATCTTTAGTCTCGATAGTAAGCGGCTCTGGAAAGTATCAGCCTATTATTCCAGCTTGTGGCGTAGTTAGTGAGAATGTCCCATTGGTATTAATTCATCCTGGATTTGCCGGAGCGGAGGTATATATTGAGTGTATGTCAATCATAGGTGAGAGTCGTCCTGTGTATTTAATTGACTCCTATAATTTGAATTCTGGTAATCCGATGATTGATAGTATACCTGATCTTGCAGCGTATTATGTCAAGATGTTACAGGGTGTTGTTCCAAGTAAAGCGTATTATTTGGGAGGATTTTGTTTAGGAGGAGTTATTGCTTTTGAAATTGCTCAGCAATTAGCCCAAGAAAACATCAGGATTCCTAACTTATTTTTGTTAAACTCGCTTCAAAGTAAAGATAGGTTAAACCAAATGGGTAAGAGGTTGCCGTATACATTCGCTGATTTACAGAAGAGTTTGCCGCAGCGCATCATTGATTATGCTCAATCATTATCTCCAGCACAGCTCAGGCATTGGGTGCAATCTGCTAATATGGATGTGAAGCTGTTGGCTAATTATAGTGCTAAAGTTTATTCTGGTAGCACAACCTTATTAAAAGCGCAGAAAGAATGTCCTGATGACAAATATAATGGGTGGAAGCCCTTGGTGAAAAAATTGGATGTGATGAATATTAATACTGACCATTTTGGTATAATGGGACAAGAGTCATTTGTTTATATGGCAAAAATCTTGGATAACAGTAGTGGTTAGGAGTTTTAAGTGCTGACTGACATAAATGGTAAAAAGATACTGGTGATAACGTGTTGTTTGTTATTGTTGGTGTTATTGAACATAGATCTGACCGCAGTCAATATTGGGGTTCCAAGTATTACGTCTTACTTTCATGCGACTCTTCATCAGGGGCAATTAATATTAAGTATTCTTAACCTAACGTTCGCTCTGTTTTTATTGCCTTCTACCAGCTTCGCAAGATTTATAGGTGAAAAGCGACTTTACATTATCGGGCTTGGTCTATTTTTAGTCTCTGCATGTATTTGTGGATTGGCAGGTTCGTTCTTTATTTTAGTGGCTGGTCGAATTTTGCAAGGTATAGCGTTTGCAATTTTGTTTCCTTTATCTATCACTATCCCGTTTAAAATGATCCATGCTTCAGAGAAAATTATCCTTTTAGGAATTGTTAGTTTTGTAGCTGGTGCATCTCAAAGTATTGGTCCTCTAATTGGTGGTATTATATTGCATGCAATGTCATGGAGATATTTGTTTTATTTAAATGTGCCATTTTTAATGGTGATGCTCATATGTATGGCGTTTATGACTATAAGTACTGATGATGTTCGCGATGCAAAGAATAGTGCGATATCTTTGGTTATATACGGCGTGTTTGCGATGTCTGTATATTATGCAATCTTTGTGATAAGGATAAGTTATTTGGGTGTTAGTATTGCCGGTTTATTGTTAGCTATATTGGTGACAGCTGAGTTAAGGTTTGTTCCGGCTGTATTTAGATTTGATTTGTTTAAAAATGTTCGCTTTGCTGTAGGATGTATTGTGCGGAGTGTAATAGGGTATGTGTGGTTTGGGCTGCCATATTTGGTTTCTGTATATTTACAAAATGTTGTGCACATCAATACTAAAGTTACTGGTTTGCTGTTGACACTGCTGGGAGTGATGTATGGCATTGTCTCATTAACAACGGGTATGTTTGGTAGAACAAGAGAGACGCGTCTTATGGTTTTTGCGTTTTTGCAAAGTATTGTAGTTTACTTGGTATTTATCGTGATAAATGGGGGGTTTGATCTTTGTTGGTTTATTGCCTTGCTGTTATCTACGGGCTTGTTACTTGGAGTTGCTGTACCATGTTTATCCAATCTAGTGTTTTCTAGTGTTGCCAGAGATGATATTACCGCAGCTTCTGGTATCTATTATACCTTAGCTGCTTTTTCTGGCGCAGTAGGTGTAAAAATAACAAATATGATATATACAAAAGAGGTGTGTCATCTGGGTTCTTGTGGTGTTATAACTCATAATTTAAAATCACAATTTGCTGCTGTTTATTATCATCATTTTAGAGAAAATATCTATTATATTTTATTGATGCTTGTATTTTCATTATTGTTAATTATTGTTTGTAAGTTAAGAGTGTCTAAAACTGATTGTATGTAGAGTAGAAAATGAAGCGCCTAGTAATTTGATAATATTGTTCTTATTGTTGGTTATGTTAAAGTATTTTCCATGTGAAGACTATCATTTCGTGTTTCTTTTTACATCTAATCTCGATTCTGACGGGGGGATTTTGGCAGCATTAAATGAGGTGCCTAAATTTATTCGACGCAATACTAGAATGGCGGCGGAAATAAAAACTATGCGAAGGAAAGATATCCCTGAATATCCTGCCGAGGCGGTTCGTGAAGCTTTAGTTAATGCTTTATTGCACTCTAGTTATCTTATTCAGGGAATGCGCATTTTAGTAGCTATTTATTCGGATAGATTGGATATAACTAATCCTGGGATGTTGCCAATAGGAATGAGCATAGAAGAATTGCAGAATGGAGTTAGTACGATTCGCAATAAAACTATTGCGCAAGTATTTAAGAAAATGGAGCTTGTTGAAGCTTGGGGCAGTGGTTATGAACGTATTACAGCATTTTGTAAGAAAGAGGGATATCCCGAACCAAAGTGGGAGGAATTTGGTTCTGCTGTCCGGGTAACGTTTTATCCGCACCCTGCGACTAGAGTGCTTGATTCCAAGGAGGCGCTAAGTCGGGACCAAGTTGGGACCAAGTTGGACTTAGTGATGAAGACAAGATTTTGAAGCTCTGTAAAGAGCCTAGATCGGTAGTTGAGGTTATGGAGTTGCTAGGTTGGAAGAATCGCACTAAGTTTAAGCAAAAATTCATAAGGCCACTAATTGCAAGAGGATTATTGACAATGACTATTCCAGATAAGCCACAAAGTAGTAAACAAAAATACATAACAATTGGTAATGGCGCGGTATAGTATGAGTAAACCAAAGTATTGGTATGCCTTAGATAATAGGACTGTTGCAAACCGAATTTATGCGGCATTAATACGAGAAAAACCGCCTCAAAATGCTCATTTATCAATATAAACTGCGCGTTTTTCGCCAATTTTTCTCGTATTACTGCTCACCTAAATTCGGTTTGCAACAGCCCCATAATAGGAGTAGAGCATGACTGATGAATTAAATTTTCCACCAGAAGTTGTTGATTTTATCAAAGAGACAGTTTGGAAAGATGGTAGGTGGATGGCGGTTATGGGGAAAGCTTTATACGAGCGTTGGGGCGAAGAAGCTATAGAGGTGCTTTGTAAGGCTTTCTATGAGTTTGGTAAAACAGAGGGTGAGTTGTATAAGAAGGAAGCTGGTTATGACGGTAGGGAAGACGAGCTTACTGTGGATATTGTAATGCAAGAAATATATAGTAATGTTTTTAAGCATCTAAGAGTTGCAGGGTTTGAAAAAGATGTAACCAAATTTTCTGCCACTGAAACAGATATTATATTTTCTAGATGTCCAATTTTGGATTCATGGAAATTTGTTTGGGATAAGCCTTGGTTTATGTGCCAAATTGCTAAAGCCTACGATGAAGGATTTATGTATGGCGTTCACTCCATGCTTGAGTGGACGCATTATGCTGAGAAAGAAGGCCAAGAAGGATTAGCGCGAGGAAAATCCTGCGAACGAATTAGATTGGCTTTTAAGAAAAATTAATGTGAGAGATATTTATGTTTGAAAAAGAACAAGCATATGCTGCCAAGCATGCACAGTCTTACCAGCAACAGTCGGAACAGTACCAATTTATTAACGGTATGGAATTGATTGATTTTGCTGAGTTTAAACAAAATGAAAATGTACTTGATTTGGGTGCTGGGACGGGTGAATTGACCTATGAGATAGGTAAACTGATTAAACCAAATGGAATTATTGTTGGTGTTGATGCGGACAGCGAAAGAGTAATGCTTGCCAAGAAAAAGCATGGAAACGCTGATAATGTTACTTTTGTATGTTTTCCCTTTGAGATATATCAGGCTGATCATATAAAAAGATTTGACGTTATATTCTCAAACCAAGTGTTACACTGGATTGTTGATAAAAATTTAATGTTAAGAAAAGTTGCTGAATTGCTGGCTCCTGATGGAAGGTTTGTTTTTCAATGCATTACCAAGCAATCAGAACTTGTTCTAGATATAGCAGCGTTTTCTAGCGCACTTCAAAAAGGAGTCATTGAGAAATATAACTTTACTTCCCGAGATAGATGGATGCGGTTATTAGAAAAAAATGATTTTAGTATAGTTAAACAAGAAAGAATGGATGATTATCATTTTGAGTCATTACATGATTTCTTATTTTGGTTTGAAGCTACAACGCATGGGATATTTCAAGTTAATCAATTATCTGAGGATAACATAAAAACTCTTCTTAAGAAGTATCCGGGTGATATCTATATATTTCGAGATGAAACACTAAAATTGAGTCTCAAGTATTTTAAGTAGGTAACAAAGAAAGAAATTCAGAAATGGAGGGCTTATGCGGGAATATACAAAAAAGATCAAGCGCCAACTACGAGAGTTGGTAGGGGTGGCTTATAAGCGCGAATTAGAATCTACCTTGACCGGTTTAGAACAACAATTTGGGGAGATTGATTGCTGGGATTTGGGGGAGTTGATCCATATTTTTCACAATAAAGACGCTAGAAATTTATATAAGCAGTATGAAATGGGTGGTGATGCAAGTTGGAAGGTTGCCTATGCCGTAAATAATGCAATACTTAAAAAGGAAGAGTTGTCTGATGAGGTTATGGGTGTTGTTGGGGATCTAATAAAAGATGGAGATAGTAATTATGAGTAAATCTTTTGAATCAGTTGGAGGAAATGCTTGGTGCGTAAAAGAAAGCAGAAAAGTAAAAAACTGTATGCAACGACTTTATGATGCAGAAGATATGCTGAATGATGGTTTAGTTGAAAAGTCGATGGAGAAGTTCAGAGGGATAATTCATGATGCCCCTGATATTATAGATGCATATAATAGTTTATATTTGTGTCACCACTATCTAGGTAATGAAGTTGAAGCTCTTGCTGTGTTGGAATTGGGTATGAATAATTTCTTGCCACAACTTCCCCAGCCTTTGCATGAAGATAAGGAGGAGCTGCTTTGGGGATTTCTTGAAAACCGCCCTTTTATGCGTCTATGTGCAAATTTGGGATTAGAGTATCTTAATAGAGGAAAATATAAGGCGGCGAAAAAATGGTTTGATCATTTGCTTGCTTGGAATTCAGGTGATAATCAGGGCATCAGAGAGTATATTTTGATTTGTAATATTGAGCTTGGATTCTTGGAAGAGTCTTTGGATACCTGTAAAAACTACCCTGATGATATGATGGCCGCAACGGTATATGGTAGACCGCTGTTGTTGCTGATGCAGGGTAAACCAAATGATGCGAGAAAATCTTTAATTTCTGCGATTGAATATCTGCCAAAAGTAGCAAAAGAATTGTTAAAATCAAAACATAAACAGCCAAAGTCGCTTAATGACGGCTACATTTCAATTGGGGGCGACGATCAAGCGTATATATATTGCAAAAGCTACGGAAAATATTGGAAGAAAACTCAGGGAGCAATGTTATTGTTGAAAGAGTTGTTCGTTTCTATGCCTGAGAGACTTGCTGACGATGGAGAAAAAAAAGATCAGAAAGTAAAAGCGGGCCGTAATGAACCTTGTCCTTGTGGTAGTGGTAAGAAATACAAGAAGTGTTGTGGTGACAATTTCTAGTGCTGGGTGGTTCTATTTTCGGTTGCGAGCTTAAGTCACAGCAATCAATTTATGTGTTTCCAGATTTTGGTCCGATTGCCGTAGAGTTCAAGTCCCATCGCCAGCTTTCTTTCTCATTTTTATGTGCTACACTTTCCATATCGATAGTTTTCCTGGAGGTGATCTGACAATGCGCAATTAAAGTCTATTTTGTTTTGGTGTTAGCTTTGGCCATACCATTCTATATGGAGATTTTAATATGATGCATAGTTCACAGATCACGATTCAAAATTGTAGTTATTCAACTCTCTTCAGCGAATTAAACTTAACCCTTGGTTGTCGCAAGACGGCGATTATTGGTAAAAATGGTGTTGGTAAAACGACGCTTTTAAAGTTATTGCTGGGAGAATTAACCCCTTCTGTTGGTTCGATCAATCGTGTTGGGACAATTACCTATTGTCCACAGCATCCGGTGTCTGCAAAGTTCAGTACAGTAGCTCAGTTACTTGCAGTGGATGCAAAGTTAGGGGCTCTTAAAAACGTTCAGCAGGGAAGCGTCCAAGAGGCAGATTTTGAACTGATAGGCGATGATTGGGATCTGCTAGATAGAATTAAAAGAGCATTGCAACAATTTAATTTGGCGCATGTTGCTGTGGAGCGTCAGCTCGCTAGTTTAAGTAGTGGTGAATTATCGCGCTTATGGTTGGCGCGAGCGTTTCTTAGCGTTGCAGACTTTTTAATATTTGATGAGCCGACAAATAATCTCGATCATCAGTCGCGGCAGTTGCTTTATGATGCGATTAAAGCCTGGAACAAGGGGCTGATTATCGTTACGCATGATCGAGAGCTGCTACAGTTAATGGAACAAATTGTTGAGCTTACAACATTGGGATGTACGGTATATGGCGGGAATTATGACTTTTATTTAGAGCAGAAAAAACTATTAACCGTAGCTCGAGAAAAAAAATTACAAGACGCCGAGAAATTGTTACAGAAAACCAAACGTTCTATTCAAGATTCACGCGAAAAGCACGCACAACGTATGAGTAAAGGATATGCCGCACGTAAAAGCGGTAGCCAGGCGAAAATCATTCTAAATAACGAGAAGGAGCGTAGTGAAAAAACCAAAGGAATGTTGGCGATAAAAGAACAGCAGCGTTTAGAAGATGCGCGCTCGAAACTGCAGCAAGCAAAGGCCGCTGTTAAAAGCGAAAAAGAAATTAGCGCAGAATTAACTAATACAAAGATTCCAGCGCGTAAACTAATTGCTGAATTTGAGTCTGTATCATTTGCATATGATAACGAGAATTATTTGTTGGATAATTATAGCTTGACGATCCATGGTCCAAAAAGAATAGCCGTTATGGGCATCAACGGTAGTGGCAAAACATCCATGATTAAGTTGCTGATTGGTAAGCTACAACCAGAAAAGGGCAAAATAACGATGGGAGTAAGTCGTATTAGTTATCTTGACCAGCAAGCAGCTATATTAATGCCGCAGCTTTCAATTCTAGATAATTTCCAGAAACTAAACCCTGAAATAAATAGCGCAGATGACAGGGCTTTATTGGCGGGATTTTTATTTAGAGGAGAAAAAGTTCAACAACAAGTCGCCACGTTAAGCGGCGGTGAAAAATTACGTGCCGCCCTAGCATGCATATTGCCAGCGAAGCTGCCTCCGCAACTATTAATATTAGATGAACCAACTAACCATTTGGATTTAGATAGTATCAAAAGTTTAGAAAACATCTTAAACTATTACCAAGGAGCTTTAATTGTTATTTCACATGATTCACAGTTCCTTACAAATATTGGGGTGACGAGTTATATAAGTGCACCGTTCGTAGCGTAGACTGCAGGCAAAAAATAATATGACTAAAATAAAAACAATTATAAGTTGGAGCAGCGGTAAAGACAGCGCTTTTGCTCTTTATAAATTACTCCAAAGCGATAATTACGAAGTTGTTGGGTTATTAACTGTTGTGACGCAAGATTATGAGCGCGTATCTATGCATGGTGTTCGCGAAGAGCTTCTGGAACTACAAGCAAAAAACCTGAGCCTACCGTTACATAAAATAAATATTCCGAAAAATTGTTCCAATGAAGCATATCGGACCCGAATGGCGCAAACTATTGCGACATTAGAGGCAGATAATATCTCTCATATTGCCTTCGGTGATATCTTTTTGCAGGATGTAAGAGCATATCGAGAGGAGCAACTACGCCAAACCAACATCACGCCGCTGTTTCCACTATGGGGGCAAGATTCAAAACAGTTGTCAACGGAGATTATTGCTGCAGGCTTTAAAGCTGTTCTCACCTGTGTAGATACGACAAAAATTCCCGCTGAATTTATCGGTCATGAATATGACCATAACTTAATCCGCAAGTTGCCAGAAAATATTGACCCATGCGGAGAGAATGGCGAATTTCATACTTTCATATATGACGGTCCAATTTTTAAAGCCCCCATTTCTATAGCTAGGGGTGACGTAGTACAGCGCTCAGATTGCCTGTTCGCCGATCTTGCCCCAGCATGATGTACAAGCGTTTACCTTGATTTAGAACCATGACGCCCCGTTTTTTACCCTGATCTACGACCATATTGCATTGATATTTACCTTGATTTACAACCATGAACGGGGTATTTTTACCTTGATTAACAGCCATGAGAGCTGAGATATGAGGGGAATTACTATGAAAAGGGCTATTGCAGAGCAGTTGCAGGCTTGGAAACAGGCTTCCAAGAGGAAGCCGTTGGTTATTCGTGGCGCTAGGCAAGTCGGGAAAACCTTTGAGGTAAGAGAGCTTGGGCAGCTCTTTGATAACTATGTAGAGATCAATTTTGAGCAAATCGAAGAGGCTAAGCAAATTTTTGCTAAAGATCTATCTCCAGGGCGCATTGTTCGAGATCTGTCGCTGCTGGTTGGGCAGAAGATCGAGCCTGGTAAAAGTTTACTCTTTTTTGACGAAATCCAGGCTGCGCCAAAAGCGATTACCGCGCTGAGATATTTTTATGAAGAGATGCCTGATTTACATGTAATTGCCGCAGGCTCGTTACTAGATTTTGCCTTAGAACAAATAGGCGTGCCAGTTGGTAGGATCAGCTATTTGTATCTGTACCCTATGTCCTTTATTGAGTTTCTATCTGCAGTTGGAGAAGAGTTACTAGCGGCTGAGATTTTAAAGCATCAGGTTTCTGAGCCCATAACAGAATTAATACATCAAAAATCACTTGAACTGCTTGGAATATATGTGGCCGTTGGTGGCATGCCGGAAGCTGTGCAATGCTGGAAAGATAGTCAGGATTTATTTGAGTGCTCAAAAATCCATAATGACTTAGTAGAAAACTATCGGCAGGATTTTCAGAAGTACGCAAAAAAATACCAAATTAAATATGTGGATTTGTTATTTGATCAGATACCAAGACAGATGGGCCAACCATTTATCTATGCGCGAGTTGCAGGTGGATATCGTAAGCGTGAGTTAGAGCCTTGTTTAGACTTGTTAGAAAAAGCTGGCATGATACATCGAGTAATTCATACTGCAGGCAATGGAGTTCCGTTAGGTGCTGAAGCGAATCACGAGAAATTTAAAGTAGTGTTCTTAGACATCGCTTTAGCGCAATATATTTTGGGATATCAGGCCCGTGATTGGGTTTTAAATCCCCAAACAACGTTTATTAATAAGGGTGAATTAGTCGAAGCTTTTGTTGGGCAGGAGTTGCTTGCATATGCAACAGCAAATCAGAAACACCAGCTATATTATTGGCATAAAGATAATCGAGGTAGCAGTGCCGAAGTGGATTATTTAATCCAGCAAAAAGAAGATGTTATCCCTATAGAAGTAAAAAGCGGCAAAGGCGGTCATTTGAAAAGCTTAAGGATGTTTTTGGACTCACATAAATCTTCGTACGGAATTAGATTTTCAACACAAAACTATTCGATTTATGATGGGGTTCATTCTTATCCATTGTATGCGGTGGCGAAGGTGGTTGGTGAAGATTAATGAACCTGAAAGCAAAATGTGAGAGAGACTTTGTATGACATCATGTAATATTGAGCCGCATCAACAACTATTGACACAACCTTCTGATGAACAGTTATTGTATAAGATAATGAGAGTAGAAGATTTGATACAATCAATTAATGGTAGCTACTTATATTTTACAAGAGTAGATAAATATCATGATTTTCCTGGCGCCGATATGAATGATGGCAAGCAGCTACCACTCGACCTGTCTGGCAATAAAGCTAGTAAGTTTGCAAAAGTTCCGACGTTCTCGGCCGCTGATGCGTATGATAAATCTCGCGAACGATCTTACGCGTGTTGTTTCTCATTGGAGAATTCCAAACATATTTGGCAACAATATGGTAATAATGAAAATGGTGCTAATGAAAAAGGCAAGGTGTGTTGCGTATTTAACTTTGGAAAGTTGCGATCGATGTTGAATAACAACTTTAAGAAATTCGCAATAATATTTGGGGATCAGATATGCGATCAAATATTCTTCCTTAATTATGGGGCTGTGGAATATGTTGATATAAAAAAAGTCCAGGCGAACAAGGAAAAGCTCGTTAATCCAATTAAGTATCTTTATTTTAAAGACAATACCTTTATAAAAGAAAACGAACTAAGGATTTCGTTATCATCCTTTGGGGTTGGTGAGTTTGTAATCAATAAGAGTGTGGTAAGCTTTCCGAATAATCTGCAGCTACCTTTTGATTTTAAAAAAGCAATAGCCTCTGGTGTGATTCAGAGAATTGAGTGTGATAGTTCGTGTTGCGCAGGATTTCTTCAGGCTGAGCTTCCAGCGTTTGAGTTTGCTGCTATACCCGGCAATATATGACTGCGCCGCAAATAGACATTATAATTTTTTGCGCAAAATAAACAATGTGGTGATGCATGCAATGTTTCATCGTAGAAGAATTATGTCCCAAGCAATAACCCAGGTATAAACAACATCAGTAAGATTATTAATATAGTTTGTATGGCCAGCAGTACATAGTGGCGATAGTGAATGTTTAACGTAGGTTGCGCGTCATTACGATCAAAATACATGCTCTTAATTATCTTTAAATAATAATATAGCGCAGCAACAGAAATAACTGCTGCAACAACGGCTACCCAAACTAAATGCACATCAATTAAAGATTTTAAAACAGCAATTTTGGTTATTAGACCAATGGTTGGCGGCAAGCCTGCCATAGCTAAAATTGTTATTAACATCACTGCAGCAAGAAATGGCTGGCGCTGGTGCAGTCCTTTTATGTCATCACATAATGCTATTACCCCAAAGGCAGTGATAAACATAAGCGCATACATGGTTATATAAAATAGCGTTGCTTGGTAGCCTTGCGGAGTTAACGTTGCAAAACCTAAGATAGCAAAGCCGGCTTGGCCAATTGCGGAAAAGCCTAAGATGCGTTTAATATCAGTTTGAATCATGGCGACGATGTTGCCGATTATCATGGAGGCAAGACCGATCGCAATTAGTTGCCATTGTAGATGTACAATTAAATGCGTAGTAACTAACAGACGTAGCGCTAGAACTACTGCTGCAATTTTCGGAGCGCCACCGATAAATAGCGTAACTTTGGGGTCAGCGGTAGTAAATACATCAGGTGCCCAGGTGTGAAAAGGAATAACTCCTAATTTAAAAGTTGCGCCAACTAAGATAAAAACTAGGGCAGTAGTTGTGGTGATATTGTTTCTTATTAGGTGTTGAGCAATCGTATGAATTTCTAAACTATGTGTGACACCAAAGAGTAGCGAGATACCAAATAATATTATGCTGGTAGCAAGGAGCCCTAGAACAAAAAACTTAATTGCCGCCTCATAGCTATTTTTATGTGCAGCGCTACTAGCTGCAAGTGCATATAGCGGCAGTGACAATAATTCCATTGCGATAAATATAGTTATTAAGTTAGAACCAAAAATTAACGCTAACATACCAACAACAGAAAATAGCCCTAAAATAACATGGCGCCATTGTTGGAAGAAGCCGAGTGAGAGCGCGCTCGTTATGCCAACTGCTAGAAGCAATGAGTTATTTGCAATCATTTATATGCCGCTCGCTATTATCAAGTGTTGAATCGATGGCGCTATGTCCCGAATAAATAAATTGGGGAATAGGCCAATAATTAATATTGCTGCTGCTAATGAAACTAGAATCGCTGATTCACTAGCTGTAAGGTCAGTTATTATTGCTGTCGTTTTTGCTTTGCCGAAAAAGATCTGTTTATAGGCCAATAACATATATGCGCTACTAAGCACTAAGGCTAAGGCCGCACCAATGGCGAGCCAAAGGTTGTATTTAAAGGCTGCCATTAAAATTAAAAATTTACTAACAAAAGAGCCGGTGCCAGGAAAGGCAATTGCGGCTAGAACAAAAAACAGCGTTAGAGTGGCAAGTTTTGGCATTGCTGTTGCTAGCCCACCGAAAGCATTTAATTTATATGTTTTAGTGCGTTTGTAGAGTATGCCAGCAATAAAAAATAGCGCAGCAATTACAAGTCCGTGGGTTACAAGCTGCATAACGCTACCAGTTAAACTAGTGCGCGTTAATAAAAAACATCCTAAAACCACAAAGCCCATATGTGCAATCGAAGAGTAAGCGATGAGTTGTTTAAAATGCTTTTGAACTATGGCAATTACACCGATATAGATAATAGCGAGCACTGTAATTATCAATAATAGTGGCGCAGCCTGTTGGCAGATATGCGGGGTAATAGGTAACACGAAGCGCAAAAAGCCATAGCCGCCAACTTTTAGAAATATTGCAGCTAATATGACGGATCCAGCTGTTGGAGCTTGTGTGTGCGCGTCCGGAAGCCAAGTATGCAGCGGCCAAACAGGTAGTTTAATCGCAAAGGCGGTGGCAAGAGCCAGAAAAACGAGCAGTTGTTGGGTGTGGGTAAGCGGCAGATTATAAAAGCGGTTAATCATAAAGCTATGCGCATATGTATGTAGATAGAGAATTGCAATTAGTAGTAGTATCGAGCCAGCAAAGGTATAGATAAAAAACTTAAACGCTGCATAAACACGGTCTTTACCACCCCAAATGCCGATCAGCATAAATATTGGGATCAGCATGGCTTCACTAAAGGCATAGAATAGAATTGCATCCAGCGCACAGAATGCGCCAATAAGTGTTCCCTGCAAGAATAGGAAAGAGGCAAGAAAGCTTGCCTCTTTGCGCAATGAATAAATAGTAATAAGAAAGCCAATGAATATGGTTAATAAAATTAGTAGAAGAGAGATGCCATCAATGCCCAGGGCGTAATTAATATCAAGAGCTTTTATCCATGGGAGAAAGGTTTGAAATTGCATTGTTGAGCTACTAGGCAGAAAATTAATCCAGACAATCGCCCCAAGAATAATAGAGACAAGGCTGGATGATAGTGCAATAAGGCGCGCATGGCGCTGCCAGATAAGAGCAGAGACGCCGCAGAGTATTGGTAACCATATAAGTAGACTTAACATAAGCTATAATCTCAGCATAAGTATTAATAGAATAATTAAGGCTAGAAAAGCATAATGCCCTAAAAATCCAGTTTGGGTTTTGCGTAGCCATTTGGCGCCGCGCATAGTTTGTCGTGATATACCTTTTATTAGTAAGTCATTAATAAAGTAGGTGTCGATTAGCTGATAGCATGAGTTACCGAGGTGTTTAATGCCATTCACAAAAACTATGTTATTAAATCGATCAAAGCCGTAATTCACAAATGGGATTTTATCTATTTGGTAGTATATATAAATAAGCCAGGCAGCAAAGGCGCCAAGTATGGTTGTTAACATGTCGAGGCTAAATATTGGTGTATGGATGTTGATAATTAGCAGACCGACAACTAAAACGGTTAATGGTAAAAATATCTGCCAGTTAAGTTTGCTTGATTGTAACCAATTATTGTCATTCCGCGGCTTGACCGTGGAATCCACGGAGTATTGCACGCTACGCGAGCTTTTGGATCCCGCATCAAGTGCGGAATGACTGGGAAGAAAGATCAGAAAAAGCGCGCGAAACGAATAGAGTGCGGTTACAAAAGCCCCTAATAATAGACAGGTTCCAGCATAAAGCGTTACCCAAGAGCCACCCTGTAGAGTGCTAACTATTATGTGGCCTTTGGCGACACCGCCGAGCGACATGGCAATTGCTCCGATTAGAAAACACCCAAACAGTATTGGCATTGTGCGCCATAGGTTGCCCATTTTCCGAATATCTTGTTCGCCATTAAGGGCGATGCTTAAACTACCGGCGACGAGAAAGAGTAGGGCTTTGAATAAAGCGTGATTTATTACCAGATGCAGTGATGACGAAAAAGCTAAAATACCACAACCAGCAAACATGAATCCTAATTGTGACATCGTTGAATAAACCAAAATGCGCTTAATATCAAATTGCATTAGCGCTAGGATTCCCAAGAACAGAGCGCTTGTTGCACCAACGATTAAAATTAGATCGCGCAATAATAGTGACATGGCAAATAGCGGCGCTAATCTTAATAACAGATAAACCCCCGCAGTAACCATAGTGGCAGCATGGATAAGTGCTGAGATCGGTGTTGGGCCTTCCATTGATGCAGGCAACCATACATGAAATGGTAGTTGCGCAGATTTACCCATAGCGCCTATTAGCAAAAATATGCCGATCGTGTTGACCATTATTGGTGAGAAGTGGTGTAGCTTTATGAAGAGTTCCGGATAGCTCACAGGACCTGCATAATAAAACAGCGCAATAATGCCTAAAACAAAACCTGTGTCAGCAACACGATTTACTATAAAGGCTTTCACGCCACCAAAGACAGCACTCTTCTTACCAAACCAGAAACTAATTAATAGATAGGAGCACAGCCCAACGCCTTCCCAGCCGATAAATAAAAGGAGTAAGTTATTAGCTAAAAGCAGTAGCAGCATAAAAAATACAAAGAGCGCCATATAGGCGAAAAAGCGCGCATAACCCGGATCATCGCGCATATAACGCATACTATAAATATTAATTAGCCAAGTTAGCGTAATGGTCAGGAGACTAAGTGTTAAGCTTAATTTATCGACCAGCAATCCAAAAGCAATGTTAAGCCAGTGATAGAGATAAATATTATGGGCTGTAGCCGTAGCTGTGTAGAGATATACCGCGCTTATCAATGAGAGTGTTAATGCGCTCATGCAGATTATATTTACGAAAAAACGACTAATAGTGCGGCAACGCAAACCCGTGATTATTGCCGCCACAAGTGGCGCAAAAAGCATTGTTAGTGTTAGCGTCTTTACCATCGCCTAACCTTTTAACCTCGTGAGTTTTGTCACATCAATATGTTGTTGCTGTTTATGTATTAGAATAACAATTGCTAAGCCAACGGCGGTTTCGGCAACGGTTACTACAATAATCATCAGTGCCATAATCTTCGCGCTCACTGCTCCATAGATGCTTGCATAAATAATAAAGTTAGTAGCAACGCCTAAAAACATTAGTTCAATGCAAAGTAAAATGCTAATCAGGTTCTTGCGATTGATGATGACACCAAAAAAACCAAGCGCAAACAGGAGTGAGCTCACAATGAAATAGGCGTGCATATTGAGCATAATTATTGCTCCTCCTTGATGAGTATAACCGCAGATAACATAGCGACAAGCAACAAGAGCCCAACAAGTTCAAAGGTGACGAAGTAGTGCGTATATAAAACATTACCTATGCTGCGTATTTCATTAGAGATATGTTTAGCGTGCCTTAGTTTTTGTGTCGACGCTATAATAATAAACATGATGGCTAGAATGCTCGTGCAGCCGCCAGCGATTGCAGTATAAAGCCAATTTGTTTTAACCCGTTTTATCTTGTGTAAATCAAGTAGCATGATGGTAAGCATAAACAGTACCGCCAGAGCTCCAACATTAATAAACAACATCGCTAATGCTAGGAAGTCAGCATGCAGGAGTAGCCATAAAACAGCGGTGGCAATAAAGGTGATAATTAGAAATAATAAATTATAGATAGTGTTGTGTGCTACAACGACCATAACCGCAGAGCCAATGGCAATTAGTGCGGCGAGATAAAATATTATGGGCGTAATGTCGATCATTTTTCTTTTCTCGTTGTGGGGGGCGCTAGTTTGTTTGTTAGTTTAATAGCTGCCACAGGACAAACCTCTTCACATAATCCACACGCAATGCAGCGTTGACTCTTTATCTGATATTTTTTCAAGTCTATGGCGTGCGCCGGACATATTTTTACACACTGCCCACAGCGAATGCATTTTTTCTTGCCATTTTCTTCGACGAAGCATGGCATGCCACGAAAACGTTCTGAGCGCGGTGTCTTTTGTTCCGGATAGGTGATGGTAACTTTCTTTCGGAAAAAATAGTTTAGTGTTACCTTAAAGGCCTTTATTATCATAGCCACCCCAAGTTAATTATCACGCCAAGAATAACAATCCAAAATAGTGTGATCGGTATTAATATTTTCCATCCGAAGCCCATTATCTGATCATAACGAAAACGCGGCAGAGTGGCGCGTAACCAGAAGAAGCAGTACATAAAAAATGCGATTTTTAAGAAGAGCCAGATGCTGCCAGGAACCCAGCCTAAAGTGCTGCTAAGCCAAGGGATATTCTGCACAGGCGAGAGCCAGCCTCCAAAAAAGAACAGCGCTGCTAAGACAGAGATAAGCAGCATGTTTATATACTCGGCCAAAAAGAAGAGCCCAAAAGCGATGCCAGAGTATTCAACATGAAAGCCCGCAACAAGTTCAGATTCACCTTCGGCAACATCAAAGGGCAGTCTATTAGTCTCTGCAATCCCGGCAATCCAGAAGACGATAAACAGAGGGAATAGCGGGAGAAAATACCAGTGCCAGATGCCGCCACTTTGATGCATAACAATTGTTTGCAGATTCAGACTGCCGCTTGCCATGACAACGCCAACAACAGCAAAGCCCATCGCAATCTCATAGGCAATAAGCTGTGCAACCTCGCGCATAGCGCCTAATAACGCATACTTCGAATTTGAGGCCCAACCGGCAAGCATGATGCCGAAAACAGTTATAGAGCTAAAGGTTAAAATAAACAGTATGCCGAGATTAATGTTGGCGAGAACGGCTTTGCTAGAAACTGGAATAATTGCCCAGATTGTCAGTGTCGGCACAATCACAAGCATAGGTGCAATTAAAAATAAAAAGCGATTGGATTTCTTTGGGATAATGATCTCTTTAAATAATAACTTTATGACATCAGCAATTGGCTGCCCCCAGCCTTTTATTCCGACACGGTTAGGTCCAAGACGAGCTTGCATATAGCCAATTACTTTTCGCTCGAAAAAAGTTAAGTAAGCGACAGTAATTGTTAACGCGATAAGCACGCCAACAATTTTAACAATCAATAAAATTAACCATAAGATCTCGTGTATCATCTGTCTACTTCACCCAAGATAATATTAGTGCTAGAAATAATTGCCGCTAAATCAGCAATCATATGCCCCTTAGCTAGCATATTTATTGCAGCTAAATGCGGGAAACTTGCGGCCCGAATACGTAGGCGCCACGGTTTGTTCTCTCCTTGTGAGTTAATGTAAATACCGAACTCGCCTTTCGGATGTTCGATTGCAGCATAAGCTTCACCTGCAGGAATATTAATTATTTTATTATCTGTATTAATTGGTCCAGGGTTATTTTCCAGCCAGGTTGTACACTGCGCAATTAGGCGTGAAGATTGTTGCATCTCAGCAAGATAAACTAAATAGCGAGCATAGCAATCACCAGCTTGCTTAACGGGAACATTGAATTGTAGCTGCTCATAAACAGCATATGGTTGTTGTTGGCGCAGATCCCAGTTAACACCGGATGCCCGCAGCATCGGCCCCGTGAAGCCGTGCGCAATCGCCTGTTCTTTTGTTGCTACGCCAATACCGATAGTGCGTTTTTTCCAGATAGGATTATCGGTTAACATGTTTTCTAATTCCGCCAAGACTTTGCGCAGCTCAGTGAGAAAATCACGCAGATAATTAAAGAAGTTTGTGCCATCTGGCATTGTTTCTGGCAGATCATGACGCATACCACCAATGCGATAGAGGTTAGGATGTACGCGTGAACCTGACATAGCTTCATAACAGTCGAGAAGTTTTTCGCGCTCCTGCATAGCATATAAAAATACACTCATTGCGCCGATATCAAGTGCATGTGAGCCAAGCCAAATAAGATGACTTAAAAGGCGGGTAATTTCATCGAATAAAACGCGAATATATTGCGCGCGTTCTGGGGGCGTAATGCCGCATAATTTTTCTAGCGCTAAAATATAGCAGTGCTCATTAGCAAGCGTGGAAATATAATCCAAGCGATCGATATATGGAGTTATTTGTTGATAGGTCAAATTCTCGGCTAGTTTTTCTACGCCGCGATGTAGGAAGCCAATATTAGGATCCACATTAGTAATTGTTTCACCTTCTAGTGATAAAATAAGACGCAATACTCCGTGAGCTGCTGGATGCTGTGGTCCGAAATTCAGATTGTATTCTTTTGTCGTTGCCATTACTTGGTAAAGTCCTTACACAACGGATGTTTATTATAATTATATTCAGTAATGATGCGCCGCAGATCTGGATGATCTATAAAATGAATACCAAACATATCGTATACTTCGCGTTCGTACCAATTAGCATTTGGCCAAATAGTGCAAACTGAAGGCAGCTCAAAATCACTGTGCAACTGTGTAGCGTCATTCCACGGCTTAACCGCGGAATCTATGGCATGTTTAGTATGTGTATTCCTGGATCCTGTATCAAGTACGGGATGACTTGAGGAGTGAGTGGTTTTTATAAGCGGTACCGTAATTCTAAGTCTATGGTTATTTTCTAATGATAATAAATTATATATCACAGCGAATCTCGGAGTTGCAGTTGTCCCATAATCAATCCCAAACAGATCAATTAACATCGCGAAATTAAATTTTGGTTCCTGCGCCAGCATGCTGAGTGTTGCTAGCATGTTATCCTGGTTAAGCTCCAGAGTTTCTTGATTTAATATTTCTTCGATATTAATGCTCATCTTTTATTTTCTTCTGTAGTAATAAAATAGCATCAATTAACTCTTCTGGTGTCGGCGGACATCCCGGCAGAAAAACATCAACCGGAATAATTTTATCAACACCGGCAACAACGGAATATGAGTCTGCATAAATACCGCCAGTACAGGCGCAAGCACCCATGGCAATAACCCATTTGGGTTCTGGCATTTGTTCATAAACGCGTTTAAGCGGCTCGATCATCTTATTGCAAACAGTGCCTGAAACAATTAATAGATCAGCTTGGCGGGGGCTAGCACGAAACATAACGCCAAAACGATCAAGATCATAACGCGCTGCAGCAGTTTGCATCATTTCAATAGCGCAACACGAAAGCCCAATAGTAAGTGGCCAGAGTGAACCAGTGCGTGCCCAGGCAAGGAGTTTATTTAAGCGCGTGGTAACAAAACCACCTTGTGCAGATTTTATTCCCATCTGAATGCACCCACTCGCCATTCGTAAATAAAACCAATTAATAAAAAACTAATAAACAGAAGCATGGCGCTAAAGCCGAGCCAACCAATATGACGCAACGAAACTGCCCAGGGTAGAAATAACATTGTTTCCACATCAAATAATAAAAATAGAATCGCAATTAAATAATAACGGTTTGCAAACGGTTTACGACAATCACCGACACTATCAAATCCGCACTCGTATGGCAGTGTTTTTGCGCGTCTATTTTTTCCTTTTGAACAGAGAAATCCTAGCGAAATGGCGGTGCCTGCAAAACCAATGGCAATTAGTAGAAATACTAGAATGATAAAATATGTATGTAACAACTTTTACTTGCCCGCCTTTTACTAAAAAACCAATAAAATCATTAAAATAGATCTTAGCATTTTTGCTTATTCATGGCAATTTAACCTGCTCTAGTTTCCGTCGTATTTTTTTAAGAATGATGTCATCCCGCGATCGAGCCGCGGGATGACGGGATCATTTATTTGTAATTAATATTAAGAAACCTAATCATGTTTTATTACCGCAAAAAGTTAAACTTAAATATCGCGCCAGCAAGTACGATGTTAATGTTTTTAAACGAAGCGCTTGTTCGCGTTAACATAAACTTGCGATAGCCAGCGTAAATAGCAAGATTCCAGCCTTCAAGATATTGCACAATGTCGGCGCCATAGGTCTTACCAATATCATTGTTTTGATCAAAGTTACTATATTTCCCGTAGTCTAATGACACTGCGGTTTTTCCAAGGTGGAAATATTTTCTCAGTAGGCCAAGTTTCACATAATAGTAATTTGGATCCTTGCGGCTGGCGGCAATAGCATTGACATAGCCGGCTGCAACTGTGCCGTTTAAACCATTAGGTAGCAATACAGAAAACGAGCCATCGGTAACATTTCCGCGGACATCATTTATCGTCTGCTTTGTCGTTTGACCGATAGCGCCAGCAAATTTAATGTTGTGGAAATTTTGTTTAATTTTTAAGGCAACGTCGGCGCTATTGTTTTCCATGGCTGATGCTGAGACCCAGGCGCCATGAAATTTTGGAGTGTCATAACCTATACGACTTTTACGACTAAAGCCATCGAGGTTGTCGAATGCATCATTAACCTGCGGGTTATTAGTGTAGACGTCTGAGCCAGGAGTGCGAAAGTATAAGCCGCCACCTATATAGTTAACAGGCGAGTACGCTGCAACAGTGGTGCCAGAAAGATCGATTTCAGAAGTGTTGTCGGTAGCCGTGCTACCCTTGCCGAGCCAGAGGTTGCCTAGGTGTTTGGTTTTTACGAACACTTCGATCTTACGCATGTCTATTGAGCTCGGAGGTGTTGGATCGTTTTGAGTAACAGCACTTGAGGAATTTAGCTTTAGACCAAGTTCAACATGGCCGCCAACCGTGATCTTGTCGGAAGGGTGGATGTCAGCTCCGATATTTACGCGTGATACAGAGTTCTCATTAGTAGTGAAGAAGAGTTTATTCTGTCTGCTGTCATTGCTATAGATCATTGCTTGGTTGAATTGACCTTTAACATGGAATTTCACAAGCTTTTTGTTAACTTTTAGCTTGAATAGATCTGTTCTCTTTTTGCTATGTTTAGGTGTTGTAGGTCTTTTATATATGATTACGCGTTGTTGCCTTGTTGTTTTTACCGTATGCATTTCTTGCTGCAACTGTTTAATCTCTTTTGCTTGCAAGGCTAATTGTTTTTGCTGCTGTAAGACCAGTTTTCGTAGGTTGCTCGTAGTTTTTGCAGTAGCGGCAAAGACTGATGAAGTGGTAGTTAGTAGCAGGCTGCTACAGATGGTAACAAAAAAAGCTCGAGATGATCCTAACCTTGGCATATTGGTTCCCTGTCCGCAAAAGAGCGTATTGTAGCATTATAGATGGGAGGGGCAAACGCTACTCGCTATCGGTTTATCGGCATAATTGATAAATAGTAGCATATATGCTACATTAAGTTATGAGTTGGACAGTTGTATTTTATAGCCCAAAGGTGGAGAAAGCATTGTTGTCTTGGCCAAAGGCCTTGCAGGCAAAGTTGTTGCGCATTTTGGATTTAATTCGTCAGGAAGGCGCAAATCTTGGTATGCCGTTAACACGCGCCATGGGTGATGGGTTGTTTGAAATTCGAGCTAAAGCAAAAGAGGGGATTGGACGAGTGTTTTTTTGTTATGTAAAAAAGAATGAGATAATCATCTTACATAGTTTTATTAAAAAAATGGAAGTAACGCCCAAGCATGAGCTTGATGTTGCGCGGAAACGTTTGCAGGAGGTATTACGTGATGAGTTATGATCCGGTAAAGTACGATTTTGATGTTTTCAAAAAGAAAGTGTTGTCTGATGCAGCTACGCAGAAGAAATACATGAGCCTAGAGGATGAGTTTGCTCTTATAACGGAGATGGTTAGGGCGCGTAAAAAAGCCAATAAAACGCAAAAAGAAATAGCTGAGATTATGAAAACTAGCTCGTCTGTTATATCTAGGCTAGAATCTATAGATGGACAGAAAAAGCATTCGCCGACGTTAGCGACGCTACAAAAATATGCTAAAGCAGTTGGTTGTAGGCTTGATATTAAGTTTGTTTCAGAAAGTAACTGTAGGCATGCCTGAAGACTTTGTGATAAATGTATTGCGTTTAGGAGTGGTTAGTTATGGATATTTTAAAGACTATTATTAATGTTGTTTTCGAATGTGGGTTGTTTGTAAATGCGCTTTTGTTTATTCCGCAGATTGTTCGTATTGTGCGCGAGAAAAGCTCGCGTGGTGTTTCGCTGTTAACTTTCTTTGGTTTTTGGGTGATTCAACTATTCGTTATTTTGCATGCGCTGGTTTCAAATGATTATTGGTTGTTGATAGGATATTCTATAAGTTTTATCGCTTGTGGCTCAGTGGTTGTGCTTATTCTAATTTATCGTAAGCGGTAATATCTGCGTAGAGACGCCCAATTTGGGCGTCTCAAAGATTCGAAAAAACATTCAAGTTGAGATTGCCTGCATGCAGTTTATGAGGCCATTCCGTGTCATTCCGCGGCTTGACCGCGGAATCTATTTCTGGTTTCTGGATCCCGCCGCTATTTCAATAAGCAAGTGACGTTTGTTACCCCAGGAAAAGTATAGAGTTTCTTGTAAAGCGAGGTTGGTTTGCCAATGAGCTCTTTATTGTTGCAGTAAAGCGTTTTATTCTGCACATTAGCAAGAGTTAAGTTAATTGGTAGATGCCCCTGCAGTTTGAATTGTACTTGATCATCTTGGCGATTAAATTCTTTTACAGTTGCATTGGTGGCGACAATATAAGGTGTATTGCTAGTTGTTTCGGTAGTTTCGAGCCTCGTGGTTGTTTTCGCTCCTAAGTGTATATAGTTTTCGTTATTAATTTTGCGGTAACCGACGATATTGCTGCTTCTGGCGAAGTTAGGAAACGCTGTTATCGGTAGGCGAAACTCGCGCAGATCACCATGGTTTCGAATAAGCCAGCTGTTGCCCTGTCTAGCAATGGAGAGGTTATTGAAATCCAAAACTTTATCAGTATATTCGGAAATATAGATGTTAAATACGTCTTGTTTTAGTGCCCAGTCGTAAACGGCTTTTAGTGCGTTTAGGGAGGCAATTTTAGTAGCGGAATAAAAATGATAATAGATGTCGATTGGTTTGTAGCGTACTGGTTTGTCAGTTAATTTGAAAGTTTCTATGACGCGCCTAAAACCATAAAATGGTCCGGTCCACAAAGCAGTATAAATATTTTCATTTTGTATCGGCGCATAAACTTGAAAATATTTACCTTTATATATGCCGAGCGGCCCAATATTTGCAATAGAGTTTTGCGCGTTGGTAATTGTAGTGTTACCACCATTCATATTGTGCACTTTGTTTTTATAGGCTAGTGCAACAGCTGCAGCAGAAGGGTCAGTGTCACCGGTCCATAAAAACACTTTGCATTTCTTATTTGCAGGGGCAAGGTATTTGTTGATGTAATTAATTGAGCCAGTTATTTCGGCGTTAATATTAAAAATATAGTTTTTTACAGGTAGATAATAAGATTTGTTTTTAGCGACGTCTGTTGGATCGGATTTCTCAACAAGCTGCCAATTAAATGGATGTGAGAAGGAATGGCTGGCGATTTCGACCCAAGGTAGCGCAAAAATCTTGCGTGCTGTGGCTTCAAGTTGTGTGGCTTGTTTAGCATACAATCCGTTTTGCATTACTTCTGCCTGAATAATTGAAACAGTAGTTGGAATCTTATATTTTTCCAATATTTTTCTAAGCATAATATCGCCAGCAAACGAGGCATTATGCCATTCGCCTTTACTGACATAGCCGTCACCATCAATTTGTACCACCATAAGTCGTAAACCGTTTTCAGTGGTTACATCTGGAATAGGAATCAGTGGTAAACGAAATGCTTTACGGAAGAATGTGAAGGGGTTTATCACCCAGCGCGTTTGTCCGTCCGGAAGTTCTGTCACAATAAATGGATTAATGGCGTAACCACCCCATGGCGTGATGGCGATCGCGTTACTAATGTCGCCATTATTCGTTTTTATTTGTAGTTGTGGTTGGCTATTTCTCACCTTTAGCACTGTAAAATTATAAACAGTTGGCAAGGGATTTGTATCATAGCCGATAAGCTTAGTTTGTTTGGTGATTGTGACTTTTTTGGCCGTAGTAACATTTTCGTTAATTGTGATGCCCAACGCTTTTTTAAATTGCGGTGACAATTGGGAGCGGAGGTCATCGAGAATTACTAATGGTATATGTGATCGTGTTTGTTTTATAAGCCAGCTTTGTAGTTTAGGGTTCTGTTCTAAATAGTTTGAACCTAGCCACATAAGTATGCCGGCATATTTGCCTTTTAATATTTCGTTGCTTGCTGCGAATTTGCGTGCATCAAGAAACTTTATTATATAACTCATATGATTTAGAGGCATAGCTGCAAATTGTTGAATGCCAGATTCATTAACGCTGGCGGTAGTCTTACCGTCATATATGGCAAGAATAGTGCGTGGAATAGGTTCGATCACGCCGATACCCATACTCTGTAGACTGCCATCGGTAACCCATGGAATTATGCCGTGCGTACTTATTTTTTGCGCTAAAGTGCGCATCTGTTCTTTTGTTGCGCTAAGCGGCAGATAATCAATGCTAATAACAGGCAGACCATATTTTTTTGCTTTATTAAATTGTCCCAATAACCAACTGCGATCGTTTGCAGATACGGTAACATCTTTTTGCTGGGTTTGGTTCCAGCCGCGATATAAAGACTCGGCGGCAACCGCGTAAACATCTTTATGTATTTTGGGTAGTAGTTCAAAACCGCGGTTTAAAATTATTTTTATTTTTGGAAAACGTTTCTTGATTGATGCTATTAATTTTTCTAGGCCTTTTGCATGATCAGCGCGTGCCTTTTTATCTTTAAGCGGAATTCGATAGGAGTCCAAAGTATCTAAGAAGATGCCTTTATATCCACGTTGCCAAAGCGGCGTAATGATTTTATCTAAATAGTATTTACGGCAGACGGGATTACGTTGATCAACAATATTCGCTTCCCAAGCTTTATTGCGGCCGATAAGGCATTGTTGTGGTAATCCAGAGTAGGGCGCGTTATTGTCAGTTTCGCCAATAGTCACATAGGCGAACAACTGACTCTCTTCAGTGTTGTAACTGTCAGGGTCGATAT
>JAGLTR010000081.1 GCA_023135155.1 Gammaproteobacteria bacterium | reverse complement strand
ATCGTTATTTAATCAATATTTGTGGAGATCCGCCAGGGTCCGGCCCCGATCCTGGTAAAAAAGGTGCAAATCTCCTAATTCACTAGATCATATTCTATTTCTTCTACTATCTTCTGCATATCTAGCTGGAATGTTCCAAATCGATTCAAGTGTTCTGTCCAATATGGCGAGATTCCAGCTAAGATCTCATCAGGTATAGCCATTCCCTGACCCCTGAGCTTGTTCACTGCTTTTGTTTGGTAAACAACATTATGGAAAATAAGCATATTCGCCAACAGATGGTTGAATCTGATGATTTTGTGCTGATTGGATCTCATGTTATCACTAACAACACCGCCGCCACCAAATCTAATCCATCCGATAAACTGATTGAATTCTTCACTTTTACATGTTGCTAAAACATAAAAGACCATTGTCTATCGCCCCCGGACTACCCAAGACTTATAAATACCCCGGCGGTTCTTGGCTTGACAGTTTTAAGAAGATCGCAATATTGCCTAACTTGATTTAACAATTGGTCGCAATGATTGACCTATTTCTTTCTCGATTCGGCGAAAAGCCAAGAAGTAGGAGAAATATAGTTCAGCTCCTAAACCGAACATGACGACAAAGAACAGTGCGCCCAATAGCATGACAAATGTTAACGGTCGCCCGTGGCCAATTCCACGTAGGGTGAATGGAGCGGTGGGAAAGAAGCCATAGATAAAAACTAAAAAATATCCTAGTGCTTCATCTAAGAGGAAGTGTATCTTTTTATAAAAAGGTGAATCTTTGTGTAGTCGTATTTTTCTTTTAATAAATGATTTTATACTTGGTGGGGGATATATTACGTAGGTTGCTTTCTTGGGGTTGCATATCTTGGTGCGTTTAAATTCTTCCGCCAAATATGCAATATTAAGCTGACGTGCTTTCCTAATTAAATATACTGAATAGCTAAGAAGCATGATTATTGCGAAGATCCAGTTATAAGGATATGGAATGTTTATGGCATGGTCGTAAGTGTGCTTAATTGGAATATATTGTACAGTGATCATAAAACAAGAAACCGTTGTAAATATAGCGGCAACAAAACATAAATATGTTTGTAATAAGTATAATCCAGCAATAGACCTCATGAGATAAATGCATGCTAGATAATAAATTATGAAAGCAACTATTTCGTATTTAAACAGTGCCATACTTTTATGGCTGAGAAAAATAAACATCCCTGTCAAAAAAAAGAAAACCAAAGGTAGCGCAAACAAATAACCAAAGTTTTTGCGGTTATTGCCTCTTTTTAATTGAATTGCTAAGCTGTCTTGCCTCATAGCTGTCTCAATAATATTACTATTAGCATGGTTGCAATAAGCCATTACTGTTAATACGAGCTAAATGATTTCCTATCTGGGATATATCATATTTATGCCTCTTTAGAAAATCTTCGCACTTCCTCCCTATGTTTATTAATTCAGCGTGCAATCCTGAGTCATCTTCAAATTCATCAAGCTTAAAGCCAATATAGCCTACAGCAACAATTCCTCCTACCACAAGAACAGCAAGAGGAGCGGCAACAAAGGCAGTTAACAAAACACAAAACGCAGCCACCAACACCGTAGCAATAAAATATTTAACAACGTCACCAAGTATATTCACGATCAAATCTGAGAACTCTTTGTGTTTGTTGTTTAGCGTCATTTGACAATAGGACGTAACGGACGACCGATATCTTTTTCGATTCGTCTGTAAGTTAGAAAAAATGCAAAGGTCATTTCTACTCCCAGACCAAACATTAGTGCAAAAAATAACCCACCTAATAGCATGATCCATGATAATGGTTCGCCATTGCCTACGCCGCGCAGAGTAAATGGCGCAGTGGGGATAAAACCATAAGCAAAAACTAATAGATATCCGAGTACGTTGTCAAATAAAGCATGAAGTTTTTTGTGGAGGGGTGAGCGCCCTAATGCTTGAGATTTTTTCCGCACAAAAAATTTCATGGTCGTGTAGTTGGGATATATTATACAGGTTGCGTTATAAGGGTTGTAGCGCTTAATTCTTTTGAAGCCCGATTTCAAATATTCTGTGTCAAGCTCAGACGCTTTTCGTATCATAAATGTTAAATAGAGGAGAATGACGCTTATCGCAATAATCCAATTATAGGGATAGGTAATATTAATAGCCGATACGTGAGAAGAATTTAGCGGCACATGTTGTATGATCAGCGTGATACATGAGTATAGTGTTAATATTGCGGCAATAAAACATAAGTAACATTGTAGTAGCATTACGCCAGCAATGGACCTTAATAAATAGATTGTTAGTAAATAATAGATGATAAATGCGCAAAGTTCGTATTTGTATAGCGCTATGTTCATGTTGCCAGCGGTGTAAATAAATGCGCCTATTAAAGTTGCAAAAACTACAGGAAGGACGAGAAGATATATAATGCGCAAATATCTTTTGCCTTTTTTAAGCTGTTCTTTTAAGTTGTCCTCTATCATGCTCATCCAAAAAAGTTATTGATAATTAGGGGTTAATCCTTGTGCGTTAATCGCGGACAAATTGTTGCCGATTCTTGCCAAATCATATTTATGTTTCTTTAAGAAGCTTTCGCAGTTTCTACCTATCTTTATCAGTTCCGCATGTAATCCAGAATCTTTTTCTATGCTGTCTAATATGCTGCTAACAACAGCTACAGCAAGAATTCCGCCAACAACGAGAACAGCAAGTGGTGCAGCAAACACCGCAGCTAGGACAGCGCAAAATCCCACCACCAACACAGTAGCAATAAAATATTTAACAACGTCGCCAAGTATATTCACGATCAAATCTGAGAACTCTTTGTGTTTGTCAGGATTAGTATAATACTTGATTGCGTCAAGTGGTCCAATGACTATTATGCCTAGGCCTGAGTTTTTGGCGATGCCTTTGATTGCTTCGCCTATCTCGGCTGCATCGCCGCTGACCATCTTGGTGATGATGTGCATAACTTTTACTTTCGGGTTCTCTGCTGTATAGCGTGTGCCTTTTACCCAGTTGCGCAGACCTGGTCTGCCGCCGAATATAATATATAGGTTGTCTTCGACTTTTTTTACTGCGAACTTGCCGGCGGTCATGAAGTCTCGCAGAAACTCGCGGTTAAATTTATTCTTTAAGAGGTTGACCGTATCTTTTCCTCCGACGGCGACATTAACGTTAACGCGGCTTAGTTGATTAGTTACCCACTGCACAATCTCCTCGCTCGCTTTGGCAATATCATGTGTCCCCTCCTGTAAATCCATGGGGATAGCGCCAGCTGTGGCTAAGAATACTAAGTTATGACCGTTATCATTAATGGACTCTGCCTGTTTTTCTGGTGTCAGCATTTTTTCTTCTGCTTTTAATAAGCGCTCGCCGATATATACCGGAGCTTCGCCTTGGTCGTTAAAGCGTAAATAATTTATATCATCGAGAATGCTATATGGTTGGTTTTGGAAAAAGATATCAAGCGGACCATTTTGTTGGGTTGGTTGTAATTCGTATTTATAGTCGCTGTTTATGGGTAATGATTTCTTGTTCTGTTTTTTAATTTGTGTATGCAGTTGTGGTTTTGTTTTGGGCGCATCGACCATGTAAACAATTTTGTTTTTTCTGGGTTTAAATGAGGAGCCATTAGTTTCGCCGACATAGACATTCGGCGAGCCTTTTACAATTACACCGCCATGATTTGATACCGAATTTACCTTGGCAACCGGCTTGCCGTCTATCGTAATAGCGTCTACACCTTGCTTTATAGCATCCTTGCCGCTGTTGCATTTCACATCATCACCAACTCTGGCTACGGCCATGCCGTTGGCTTTGCTGATTGGTGAGCCTTTTAAGACTGGGCCGCCGACGTGCGGAGTGCTGCCGGTCTTCTTGGGACATTTGTGATCATCGCCGACGCGGGCCACTGGCTTGGTGTCACCAACACCTTTGGCTAAGAGGTGTAATTTGCCAGCGGGTTTTATGGTGACGCCGCTATCGTCCAGGACCATGCTGCTGCCGCCAACGATTAGATGTAGCTCTTTAGCGGTAATCTTTGCTTGGCCTTTTGTCACTTGTAATACGTTATTGCCTTTTACATTTATCGTTTCATTTTCTTTAACTGTATGCGTTGCATTATTATTTACATTTACGGTAAACAGGCCTTCACTATTTAGCATAAAACGTTCTTTACCTGGAGTGTCGTCGAATAACAGTTCATGACCACGTGAACTTTGCGAACCGTCTTCGATATGTGTTTTTAAGCCGCTGATATTTTGATTATCTGGGAGCTTGTATGGTTCCTGGTTTGCTTCGTTATAAACGCTGCCGATAATTATGGGACGATCAGGATCGGTATCTATAAATGCAACTACTACCTCGTCACCAATGCGCGGGATAAATTGTGTGCCCCAATTAGATCCGCTGGAGGGTTGTAAGACTCTTAACCAGCAAGAACTATTTTCATCATTTTGACCATAGCGGTCCCAGTGGAATTGTACTTTTACTTGGCCGTATTCATTGGTATGTACGGTTTTATCTTTTGGGCCGACGACAAATGCGGATTGGGTATTGGTTATTTTAGGTTTCGAGATATCTTGTGGTGGGGCGTAGATTAATTTTGCTGGAATAGAGATTAATTTATTTTCGTAGCTTTGTTGGATTTCATTTTCTTCGGGCGCATGGCTGGCGTGCGTTATATCTTTGGCGCTATGCTCGATGGCAATTATTCTGTAGTCACCATTATCGTTATTATTATCACTATGTTCTAAGGTGAATTGTAAATTGGGGGCAAGGTTTACCAGATTGCCTTCAGCTAATATAGTTTGTGTCTGCCAAGCAATGAGATTGGCTTTTAATTTCGCTTTATTATTTCCGATATCGTTAGTTAAAAAATCACCTGGGTGTTGGTAAGCATCAAAGCGCTCATGCCCAAATACACTCACTGGTTCTTTACCTATGTTGGCAAAAGCCTCCAGAATGTTATCGCAGTTGGTAAAATCATAATCGACTAGTGAAACTGTATTCGGTCGAAACACTGCTGTTGGTTGCCACTTAGATAGATGTTCTTTGGTGTGATGGTGATTAGTATAAAGCACAGATTCGGAATATTTAGCTGGTGGCGCACTGTTGTCTAGAAGCGTTAAAATGTGGCGCTCACCAGTATGTTGATAGATATAATAAATGCCCACACTTGCTAAGAGACGCTTTAGAAAATCATAACTAGTTTCGTTATATTGCACGCAATATGTTAATGGCTTATAGCGTACACCCAATTGTTTTATATCAAAGTCCGCGAAATTTAGTTCTTTACAGATAGTGGTGAATATTTGTGGGGCAGTTAAATTTTGAAAGATGCGACAATCTGAAACTAGTTTTAAACTTGCGAACCATGGTTCTATTATTAATGAGTAAGAGCGATGGTTGTGATAATCGATATTTCCTGCATTAAACTCGGTAACGATGCCGTTGAACGTTTTCGTACCCGAGCTGGCATGATGTAGTTTGATCGTTACGGCTTTACCTAATAGATCATCTTTGTTTAGGGCAGTATTGTCAGCAAGCAGAGTAGCGTCAAATTGAAATTCATCAAATACCGCTTCAAAACCCAAAACATGCGTTAAGACGCAGCCGTTTAAACTCTTGGGCCCGTTAATTTCCAGTAATCTACCTTGTTGACTGATACTTGTCATATTTTGCAATATACTGGTGTTTTTGAGTCGGTGCTATACCGTAGTTGGCAGTTAATCAGCAAGCCTTGCCACAGTATTTTGACCTTCACACCCAAAATGTGTATCATCCGCAGCTTCGTTTTAGATACGTATTATAGTGTGAACACATTAAATTATAACAAAGCAACATTTCTCTTGAGCGCTGTTGAGCTCAAGCAACTTCCAGCTGATGAAGGCAGTGAAGTGGCGATTATTGGCCGCTCTAATGCCGGCAAGTCTAGCGCTATTAACACCATCACCAGCATCAAAGGTCTGGCTCGTACTAGTAAGACGCCCGGGCGCACGCAGGCCATTAATGTCTTTCCAATTGACAGCCATAATCGTTTAATTGATCTGCCAGGCTATGGCTATACCAAGGCCCCCATTATGGTCTCGCAACGCTGGATGGATAAGGTAAACGAGTATCTTGAAACACGCGCCTGTTTGCGCGGTCTAATTTTAGTAATGGATATTCGCCATCCCCTGAAAGAACAAGACCAACGCTTAATCGATTGGTGTGTTGGCTGCAAACTACCGTTACATATAATGCTCACTAAAACTGACAAGTTAAAACGCGCCAAAGCGCAGAATACCCTGCAAGAAGTCAAAAAAGCCCTTGAGGAGAAGAAATACAAGATTTCAGTACAACTCTTCTCTTCCCTTGAGCATATCGGCATTGAAGAGATCCATGAACAGCTCGATAGCTGGTTCAACCAGGATACCCATGGCAAAAAATAAAACCCTTCCTGAGATAACTGTTAAGGCTGTTATTCTCTCGTTGTTTATCACTGTTGTTCTTGCCGCCTCAAATGCGTATTTAGGCTTAAAAATTGGCACCACCATCGCCGCCTCGATTCCAGCAGCTGTCGTCGCGATGAGCATTCTACGCTTCTTCAAGAATTCAAATATTTTAGAAATCAATATGATTCAAACCACCGCGACCGCAGGTGAAGCGCTAGCGGCGGCTATCGGTTATGTCTTACCAGCACTTATTATTCTGCACTACTGGAAAGAATTTAACTATTGGGAAACCATGGCTATCACTCTGATTGGCGGGCTTTTGGGCGTACTGTTCTCGGTACCTTTGCGTCGCGTGCTCTTAAATAACAAGCACCTACCTTTTCCTGAAGGCACAGCTATTGGTAATGTCTTAAAAGCCAGCAGTGAAAGCAAAACCGAAATGGGAGTACTGTTAAAAGGAGGGCTTATTAGCGCCATTATCTCTCTCTGCCAAATCGGCTTTAAGGTTCTCGCTGATCAAGCTTATGGCTGGATTCCCATAAAGAAGGTGCTTTTTGGTTTCGGCATCGGCTTTTCGCCGGCGGTTATCGCCTCGGGTTATATTGTTGGCTTTGGTGTCAGCCTCACGATTTTTATAGGTTCAATTGCGGGATGGATGATTGGCGTTCCTGTGCTTACTAAGCTATTCGGCATCCCGCATGCAGCCACTCCAGGCGCTCAAGCAATGATTGTTTGGAGTGACTACATTCGCTACATCGGTGTTGGAACTATGCTAGTCGGCGGCCTGTGGACGCTGTTTACGATGCTAAAACCCATTATTGAAGGCCTGCGCACTTCGTTTGAGCGCATGAAACATATAAAAGATAATGGCGCCGCCGAGATCCCACGGACCGAGCGTGATATCCCTATTAACTATGTAATCTGGGGCACAATCCTTTTAATAATACCGCTATTTATCTTTCTACTATTTGCCATTAATCGTCAGCAGCTCGGCATTTCGTATGGCCTATGGATTATAATTGCGCTTATCGGAACTATTTACGTAATGATTGCAGGCTTCATCTGCGCTTCGGTGTCTGGCTATATTACTGGGCTCGTCGGTTCCACCAACAGCCCGCTGTCGGGAATCATCCTCTCAGTTATCCTGTTTTTAGCACTCATACTATCACCACTTCTGGCCTTACAGATTGATCTTGGCCACGCCCATAAAATGGCAACAGCTTCAGCGGTCGTGATCATGATTGCCGCTATTGTAGCTGCAATAGGCGCGATCTCGACCGACAACATTCAAGACCTAAAAGCTGGTCAGATGATTGGCGCAACTCCATGGCGTCAGCAGCTGATGCTTATCATCGGCGTTATTGTTTCGGCATTAGTGATCGCCCCTGTATTACAACTGCTTTTCAACGCTTACGGCATGGGCGGCGTTTTACCGCGCGTCGGTATGGATGCAACTCAGATGCTCGCTGCACCACAAGCAGGACTTATGGCGGCAGTTGCCAAAGGTGTTTTTGGCCACAACTTACCATGGAACATGATCGGCACTGGCGCTGTTGTCGCTGTAATCTGTATTATCGCTGATGAGTTTTTACGCCGCAAAAATATTCGTTTTCCAGCCTTGGCTGTCGGCCTTGGTATCTATCTACCACTTGATACAACCACTCCGATTTTCATCGGCGGCGTGGTGGCGCTGCTCGCGAAACGTAAACTCCAAAACCTAATATCAAAAAATAACCACGACCGCATTCACAACTCCCGCCAACGAGGCATGCTACTGGCCTGTGGACTCGTCGCTGGCTCCTCGCTCATGGGAGTACTTCTTGCCATACCATTCGTCATCAAAGGCAATGCTAATGCGCTAAGACTGGTTCCGACTACCTTTGAAGATAAAGCAGTAGTGTTAGCAGTCATAGTTACGCTGGCGCTATGCAATTGGCTTTATCGAGCCTCTAGTAAATTGCGTTGATATCAATCTCGAACAACCATTGCCAACAATCAAACCATAAACTATACTAATCATATCAATTGAGGTAATTAACATGATTATATCACAAACAACAGCAATGAATGTGCGCAAAAATTTTGGCGATATACTCAATACGGTTCAATATCAACATAATCCAATCGTCATTACCAAAGGCGGCAAAAAGGTTGCGGCCGTAGTTGATATAGAGCTCTTCGAACGCATTCATGCCATGCGTGAGGAATTTGAAAGATTATCGAAAGAGCTACAAACAGGCTTTCAACATTTAAAATCGGAAGAAGTGGAAAGCTTGGTCAATGAAGCAGTGAAAAAAGTTCGCGCCTAACCATGCAAATAGTCCTCGACACCAACATACTAATCTCAGGAATTCTTGCCCCCAAGGGCACGCCAGGAAAAATAGTACAAACCTGTTTCGACGGCGATTGTGAACTGGTTCTATCGCTACCAATAATTCAAGAGGTAGCAAAAGTTCTGGAATATCCAAAGATCAATAAAATCCTCAGCTGGAACGAAAAACAGATAAAAAATTATGTTTTTGCTCTACAATTATTCTCAAAGAATATCGACATTGATAACGTTACAGCAAATGTTCCAAAGGATAAGAATGATAACCATATTTTAGCAACGCTAATTGCTAGCAAAGCAAATTTTCTAATAACTGGAGACACAGACTTACTAGCCCTTGCTGCAAAACACCCAATTATTACCCCAAGCGAATTTATAAAAAATATCTGGTAGATTACTTGAAATTAATTAATCTCAAATTCTCGCGGAAGAAGCTTTTGAATTAAATCTAATTTTGAAGAGCACTTAAATTTTCGTTTTATGGTTTCAGTATATGTTTCGATAGTACGATAAGAAAGATCAAGAAGCGTTGCTATCTCTTTAGCAGTGCGCCCGCTTAAGATGTAAAATAAACATTCTAATTGACGATCAGTTAATTTTACGTTTTCGTATTTAGCAATATGTTCAATACGCGCGCGAATTTTTTTAAGCACTTCATCATTACGGATTTTATTATCCAGATTAATGTTCTGCATTGAAGTTATTTGCGCCTGCTCATAATCGCCCTTTAAATCAGCAGCAGTCTTTTGATAAACAAAAGTATTATCACTCATTAACCAAAGTTTTTGGACTTTATCGTTTTTCAGAACATAAATACCGACCATTTCCACAATCAACGGCTCATTAGTATAAGTATCAATAGCCGTCATCCGAACTCGAGTAACAATTTTGGTATCGACAAGAAGAACTTCATGAATAGTTTTTTGACGCTTAATGTAACGCCCTTGGATATAGAGCTGACGCTCCACTATGTCTGAGAAATTGATCTTATCATCGTCATAATAACCCAGCAAATCCGGCTCATAATAGCGATCAATAGCCTTAGGATCAGCGCGCTCCCAAACCTCGGTTAACAGTTCATCAATAAATTGTTCAGCTTCGTTGAGTTTCATTACTGGACATTATAGAGGAACAACAAGATATTGCCAATTAAGCTTCGCATCAATGCCCCGCCAACCCGTTGTAACTAACGGTTTTACAGTGTATTCTGGCCCGATCATGGCACTTCGAACCTATACAAAAAATGAAGCAACTAACTGGCCAGTTCCTAATTATTGGGATCTGATCGCTCTTTGTATTATTTTTGGGCTTATCGTCTTAGTTGCTTGGGGTGGTGCGCAGATGGACCGACCCTATAATGTCGGACAAACTATTACGCTTTCGCTTAACCCTAGCCATCTGCCGATGTACGCGGTTCGCACTGTTTTACGCATGTTCATTGCGCTATTCTGTTCGCTGATTTTTACTTTTTGTATCGGCACTTGGGCAGCGAAAAATAAGAAAGCTGAACGCATTATCATTCCTATTATTGATGTCTTGCAATCCGTCCCCGTTTTAAGCTTTCTTGCCATTGGCGTTCCACTATTCATTGCGCTTTTTAAAGGCAGCCTTATGGGACCAGAGTGCGCGGCAATTTTTGCCATCTTCACCTCACAGGTTTGGAACATGGTTTTGAGCTTTTATCAAAGCATGAGCTCTATTCCAAAAGATCTACGCGAAGCTACGGCAATTTTTCAGCTCTCCGCTTGGCAGAGGTTTTGGCGTTTAGAAATCCCCTATGCGATGCCGGGATTACTGTGGAATATGATGATGTCGATGTCAGGCAGCTGGTTTTTCGTGACTGCTTGTGAGGCAATCTCTATTGCGCACCAGACAATTACGCTACCAGGTGTTGGCTCTTATATTGCCCTTGCGATTACGCATGCAGATAAAGCGGCAATTGTTTATGCGATCATCACTATGTTAATAGTTATTTTTCTTTATGATCAGTGTTTATTTCGTCCACTGGTACAGTGGTCGGAGAAATTTAAATTCGAAGAGGTTTTGAGCGAACGTATTTCGCGTTCATGGGTAGTTAATCTTTTCCAGCGTACTCATGTTTTGCGTCATTTTGGCACAGTATTTACGACCTTTTTTGATTCCTTTGTAAATATAAAACCATTAAATCGCCATAAAAAAGTTAGCGTTATAAAGAAATCTGACCTGCACCGTAAAGTTACCACCGCTATAACAAATATTATTATTACTGCGCTACTAATCTATGCCGTTTATTTAATCGAACAATATCTGCAACACACTGTCACCTGGCATGACATTTTGAAAACTCTTGAGCTTGGCGGGATCACTGCCATTCGCGTTATTGTTTTAATATTTTTATGCTCGCTTATTTGGGTACCTGTTGGCGTATGGATCGGTTTTCGCCCACGTGTTGCTGCGACTATTCAGCCTATCATTCAATTCCTAGCCGCGTTTCCGATGAATCTATTATTCCCGGTTGTTGCAATGTGGATTGTGAAATATAAATTAAATATAAACATCTGGGTCTCACCACTGATGGTTTTAGGAACACAATGGTACATTCTATTTAATGTTATTGCTGGCGCCTCTACCATCCCAGAAGAACTGCGTCTTGTGACACGCAACTTAGGCGTTAAAGGTTTAGTTAGATGGAAGCGTCTTATCCTACCCGGTATATTTCCATTTTTCGTAACTGGCGCTATTACAGCCGCTGGTGGCGCTTGGAATGCGAGCATTATTGCTGAGGCCATTAGCTGGGGCAATATTAAATTAACAGCTGCGGGGCTCGGCGCATATATTACGCATTTCTCACGACTAGGAAACTTTCCACAAATTGCTCTGGGCACTATTATGATGTGTCTATTTGTATTAGTAATTAATCGCATTATTTGGCGACCATTATATAATTTAGCAACCGAACGTTTTAGGGCGGAATAATTATGAATAACAAGCAACCATTAATTGATATTAAAAATATTAAAAAATCTTTTAAAACTGATCGCCAAGATCTCTTAGTTTTGGATAACCTCAATCTACAATTAGAAGATGGCGAAATTGTTGCACTCCTCGGAAAGTCAGGCTCAGGCAAATCGACTCTATTACGCATTATCGGCGGCTTAGTAAAACCGACCTCCGGCGAAGTATTAATTCGTGGCGAAGAAGTCCGCGGACCCGTACCGGGATTAGCGATGGTATTTCAGAGCTTTGCTTTACTGCCATGGATTACCGTTTTACAAAATGTTGAACTGGGGCTTGAGGCACAAGGCATTGCGAAGAATGAACGCCGGGCCCGCGCGTTGAAGGCTATCGATATGGTTGGTCTTGATGGGTTTGAATCCGCCTATCCAAAAGAGTTATCCGGCGGCATGCGCCAACGCGTTGGTTTGGCACGCGCACTAGTGATTGATCCTGATATTTTATTAATGGATGAACCATTCTCAGCGCTTGATGTTTTAACTGCAGATAACTTACGCGGTGATTTAATCGATTTATGGAACTCCAAAGAAACCAATATTAAAAATATTTTATTAGTAACACACAACATCGAAGAGGCAGTCTTATTAGCCGACAGAATTATTGTCTTCGGACCAAGCCCTAAAAATATTCGCGCCGAAGTTAAAGTTGATCTACCACAACCAAGACAAGATGATGAGACAAAATTCCGTAAATTAGTTGACCATATTTATACTCTCATGACTATGCCGGATGAAACTACTTATGGCTATGGTTTAAAAATTATTGATCTTGGCTATCGCTTACCGAAAGTAGAAGTTTCTGAAGTAACTGGCTTTATGGATATGATGAAGGAAGATGAATATCGCGATCGCAAAGTTGATTTACCAGAATTAGCTGATGAATTTAGCATGGAGATTGATGATCTATTTCCTATTACGGAAATATTAGAAATATTACGATTTGCGCGCGTCTCTCAAGGTGATATCGAATTAAGTCCAGCGGGACGCACTTTTGCGGACGCTGATATTTTAGAGCGCAAAAAAATCTTCGCGAAAAATCTATTAAACCATGTGCCATTAGCACGTCATATTCGCCGCGTCTTAGATGAACGCCCTGGACACCGAGCCTCTGAAGATAGATTCCTACGAGAACTCGAAGATTACCTCAGCGAAGAAGCTGCCGAAGAGACACTAGAGACCGTAATCGAGTGGGGACGCTATGCGGAGATCTTTGCTTATGATTATAACAATGGACAACTAAGCCTAGAAAACCCGAATTAAACTATAGCCCGCCTCTACATCATCTGCATTTCAATTTCTATGGCTTTGGGATCTGACGCTATCGATTCAACAAACACTAATCTCTTGCTAGCAATATCTCGTGATAATATATCAATAATTTTTTTATATCTCTCCTGGCCATACTTTTTAAAATGTCTTGGCTTTATCTTGTAATGCAACTGTGCATCAATGCCACGCTCAAGCAGAACCTTCTCTACCGACTCCAGAAAACGAGCAGGCAACGCTTCTAATCCTGAAACAATGTTAGCCTGTATATGATCATCATTATCCGCGTAACCCTGAATCATTGCGGCAAATACTTCAGAGAAATTATCCTGGCGCGCCATCAATTTGACATATAGCTTACGCAGATAGAGCGTACTTTTAGTTGCAAAAAGTGCACACAAATAGTCTTGGTAAACAGTAGGCGCGCGCTCCCGCTTATCATTAGTCGCTATAGCATTAGCCTCAACATTTAAAGCGAGCAAGCCCCTCATAAACCTATTAAAATTGAAACGAACTCGCAACGATCTTTGTACTTTACGCAATGGATCCGAATGCAATAACTCATGATATCTTGCAGAAAGAAAATCCACCTTCCCTTTTAATTTAACCGCTTCAGGAGAACAATCATTCATAAGATAGTAGTTGGCAAAAAATAGTGCGTCACGCACATACTGATCATTATAAGATTTATTTAATTTATATTTTTTTGCTAATTCCAGATATCGCTTAGCCAACTCTAAGCGTATCTTTTCCTTGCGTTTATTATCGCTTACACTACCGAGCGCAGCCTGCAAAGAAGCTATTGCTGACAAACTGTTGCCTATAGCATACCTGCTCTTATTCGCGTGCACCGGCGCATATCTTTCCGCCATTTCCTGAAAATGAACGGCAAAACTCAACAACTGCTCACCTGATAAATCATCTCCCATCCCAAGACCTTTGTAAGTTATAGCTTGGTGGTAATAACGTGTGCTACGACCAGCAGAGTCAATATCCTCTTTCGTCTCATAACGGAAATTATGTGCGTATTTACTACCGCCATACAACTCTGCTAAAACAAAACAACACTCCGCCATCTGGTCACTTAGATTGGCGAACTGTACTTTTAATTCCGCCCTCACATCATTTTTCACAGTTTGCAGCTGCTCTTTTACAAAAACAAACTGCGCCTCAACCGCTGCTTTTTGTAAATGTGCTAAAAAACAAGCTCTATCATGCTGATTAACATTCTGATCACGACAATAATCAACAACAAGACTTCGAATATTCTCAACATCATTAGAAAAACGCTCAACCTTTTCTTGAGCAATCAATTCATCGACAGAATAATTCTTCAAATTATCTAGCAACCTAAAATCATCACGTAACGCATTATGAAAATTACCAACCCAAGAAAAAACAATCTGCTGCAAAAAATTAGCACGCACTGGACCCGACTTAACCTGACTCTGCTTACGCTTACTATTAAAAAAACTCAACATTACCCACACCAAATATTACAAAAACTACAAGTGCGACAAGGTAATGCAGAACCAAACAAAAAGCAATATACCGTGGTATTTTCGAGAATTACTTAGTAAAATGCGCGCATCTTATACACATATAGGTAACATCCATGAAGATCGTTATTCTCGGAGCTGGACAGGTAGGCGGCACACTGGCTGAAAACCTCATCGGTGAAAAGCATGATATCGTCCTGGTTGACACCAACCATGAACGCCTTAAAGAACTCAAAGAAAAGCTAGATATTGGCACCGTTACAGGACATGCGTCTCATCCGACCACTCTGCGTGAGGCAGGCGCCGCGGATGCTGACATGCTTATTGCTGTTACCGATAGTGATGAGATCAACATGATAGCCTGTCAGGCGGCCTACTCGCTCTTTCATACGCCCACGAAGATTGCTCGCATCCGCTCGCCAGAATACTTCAACTGCAAAGAGCTCTTTGGTGATAACAATCTGCATATCGATGTTTTTATTAATCCTGAAAAGCTTGTTACCAACAACATTCGCGAGCTAATTGCTCATCCTGGCGCGCTACAGGTACTTAACTTTGCTGACGATAAGGTCAAGCTAGTTGCTCTACAGACAAGACCTGGTGGAGTCTTAGTTGGTAAAAAATTAGGCGAACTACGCAAACATTTTTTGAACACTCAGGGCTTTCGTATTGCCGCAATCTTTCGCGAAGATCATCTAATCCCGCTTGATGGCGCAACCGTGATCGAAGCCGGAGACGAGATCTTTTTCATTGCTGCCCAAGAAGATATTCGCCCAATCATGCATTCGCTCAGACATTGGGTACATCCATACAAACGCATCATTATTGCCGGTGGCGGTAATATAGGCAGCCGCTTAGCACGCGCGCTAGAAAATAACTATCAGGTAAAACTGATTGACCAAAATCCCGTCCGTTGCCAAGAGCTCTCAGAAACGCTCGATAAAACCACAGTACTGCTCGGGAACGCTTCAGATAAGGAGCTGCTGATTAGCGAGAACGCAGAGGATACAGATGTCTTCTGCGCGGTAACTAATGATGATGAAGCCAACATTATGGCCTGTATGCAAGCCAAGCGTTTAGGTGTACGCCAAACTATGGCCCTTATTACCCGCACCGCTTACGTTGATCTTATCGAGGGTAGTGGCATCAACATCGCTATCTCGCCACAAAGTGCCAGCATTAGCGGCATCCTTGCTTATTTACGTCGCGGTGATGTAGTAAACGTACATTCACTACGCAGAGGTGCAGCGGAGGCGATTGAAGCTGTGGCACATGGTGACCATAAAACTTCGAGAGTTGTGGGCCGCACTCTGTCGGAAATTAAACTGCCAAAATGCACTACGATCGGCGCAATTTTGCGCGAGGGGCAGGTGATTATTCCTCATCACGACACAGCAATCGAATCAGACGACCATGTGATTCTTTTTGTTGCTGATAAAAAATATATTCGCGATGTGGAAAAATTATTCCAAGTTGCAGTTACATTTTTCTAAGGTGAAATTGTGCAAATAAAAACTATTCTTCGTCTTTTGGGTCTGCTGTTAATGATTTACAGCTTTAGCATGTTACCACCAGTTGGGATTAACTGGATTTATCATGATGGCATTATTGGACCATTCATCATCGCTTTTGCTGCAACCTTTCTTACCGGCCTCCTGCTCTGGATACCTTTTCGCAAACACCATGCGGAATTAAAAATACGCGATGGGTTTTTAGTGGTGGTTTTATTCTGGGTAATTTTATGCGCTTTTGGCTCACTGCCATTTATTTTAACGAAAATTCCTGGCGTCTCTTTTACGAATGCGATTTTTGAATCAGTTTCTGGTTTAACCACAACTGGCGCTAATACATTTTATCATTTGGACAGAATGTCGCATGCGATTTTATATTACCGCCAACAACTGCATTTTTTAGGCGGCATGGGAATTATCGTTTTAGCGGTCGCGATCTTGCCAATGCTTGGCGTTGGTGGTATGCAGCTCTATCGCGCTGAAACACCAGGACCGATTAAAGATGCAAAACTAGCACCACGCGTAACCGAAACGGCTAAGACGCTCTGGTATATTTATATTGGCCTGATTGTTTTCTGCGGTCTCTCTTATTGGATCGCTGGCATGAACCCTTTTGACGCAGTCTGCGAAGCTTTCAGCACGATCTCCACCGGTGGCTTTTCGCCGCATGATGCGAACTTAACTTATTATCACAGTAATACTATCGATCTATTGTGTTCATTTTTCATGCTATCTGGCGCGGTGAATTTCGGACTACATTTTGCGGTAGTGCAATCACGTAATTTAAAACTCTATTTTAAGGATATTGAGTTTCGAAGTTATATTTTTCTCTGGCTAACTGCAGTGGTAATTGTTATTGCCGCGCTATTATATCACCACACTTATCAGAACCCTGTTGACGCTATAGTAAAAGGCATCACTAATACTACTTCGCTAGCGGCAACTGCCGGTTATTCTGATGGCGATTTTGGCGCTTGGCCAACGTTTGTGCCTTATTTAATTATGCTGATGGCATTAATTGGTGGTTGCGCGGGATCAACCGCTGGTGGTTTGAAAATTATTCGTCTGAATTTAATGATTAAACAATCAATGCGCGAATTAAAAAAGTTGTTACACCCGAAAGCAATCTATAGCATTAAATTCGGCGAACAAATTCTACCAGAGTATATTATTCAAGCCATGTGGGGTTACATCGCCATTTATATCGGTGTTTATATTATTTTATTGATGGCAACGATAGCAACAGGAACCGATGTTACCACTGCCTATGGCGCACTATCCGCTTGTATTACTAATGCCGGCGCTGGTATCGGCAAGGTTTCATTAACGTTTGATACTCTGAATGTTACTAGCAAATGGATTATGATCTTTGCGATGATTGCTGGGCGTTTGGAACTATTAACACTGCTAGTTCTGTTTACTCCGGCGTTTTGGCGACGGTAGTTTTTCCAGAGCACTTAGCACCACCATTAGATTAGTACTCATTTCTGCTATATCTCACACCGAGGGGCTTCAGACTCTCCTAAAACAGTAAAACGATATCTATAGCCATCCCAAGAAGATGGCGCGTCTCCTTCATACTTCTGCTTCATGGCCGGATCATTAAAGAACTCTATGACCCTCTCAATATTAGCACGTTCCTCACCATTACTCTCATCACATATAGCGTGAAAATATTTCGCATAAAGGCTAACAACTGCCGGAGCTTGTAAATACTTACTTAGATCAGCACGAACTCTGTCAAAATAGCTCTTATAATACCCGCCCCAATCACTGCTTTTCTCCGCTTGTGCGATATGCTGCAGTATCCAATATTTAAAATCGGACACAAATGCTTCGGCTCGCTCGAAGCAATATTCTTGAATTATTTCATCGGTAATTACTGGTAAATTACACTTTTCGATAGTACTAAATAATTCATAACAAGCATCATTAATTCGTTGTAAATACACAAGCAAACTCAGATGTACTTTTTGTTTACGCTCGGCTGACATCAAAGTCTCAGGCGTCTTACGCAAATCCTTCAAAAAATCATTATAAAAACCACCCAGATTATCATCGGGGTTACCATAAAATTCTTGCAGCTTGAATAAGGCTTCCTCATATTTTGGCAAAAAACTCCGCCATACTTCTTTCGCCTTAGCAAAGTCTGGATGCTCTCCCCCAAAAGCTTGAAAACGGAAGGGATAACTTGAAAGCCCCTCAGAAGCATTTGCTATCCTTAGCGACCGATGCCGACTAGTTTTCATTATAGTTCGTCTAAGTTGCAAACCCGGTCTACGCACAATCAGCTCAAATGAACGCGCCTTTTTTACCAAAACTGTTGCTGGTTGTTGTTTACAGCAATTTGAAGTAACGCTGCTTTCCTTTTCTTCAAACTCGCTATTAATAGTAGCTAAAAATCTCCCAAGCATTCTACTGGCACTATTAATAGCCGCTGATTGCTCCTCAGACTCTTGATCCTCACACAGCAAGTTAATATGCTCTTTAATCAAATTTAGCTGAGAGACGTATATTTCATAAGGACCGCTACTATTTAACTTATCAAAAAAATCGCGGGCAACAGTTTCAATACTCTCATTATTAGATCGCAAAACCAATCCTTGAAAATCCGCTTGCAAAGTCGCCACAATCATTACAAGAAAACCACCACTCACGCCTGGCAATTGCGACCACGCATCTTTAATCTTCGTAATCTCAGCAAAACCATACTGAAGTAATCGATTTTGCGGAGCATAATCATTAAAAAAAGACATAATAACCCCTGCCAATAAAATACAGTTAAACTTCTCTAACAACTTTCCTTATAATATCCAGCCGATAAGGCTCAAGAGGTGATGCTTAATGCATCATTAAATTGAGTTGGTCCGTGCTTCCACACTTATCTATTAACGATAATCGTATGTTAACTTTAGCCTGTAAACCTTAAAGTAAACTTAAGAGCGCCTCTATAAATTAACATTTTTGTCCATAGCGTCATTCCCGCGCAGGCGGGAATCCAGTATTATCAAGAAGTTACTAGATCTCCGCCTACGCGGAGATGACGGTTTTTTGGATTTCGAGAGACACCCTTAAGAGAATTTAAATACCGCATCTTTTAGGGTATATTTATATACCAAGCTTAAGGAAAGCTTAAAAGTATGGGTTTTCCCGCAAAAAAGAGGCTTTGCAAATTAACCCAAATAGCTATATTAACTGTGACAAAAAAGTCTTTGCAGAAACAATAGTTGGTCTTATATATTGAAAACAACCTACGTCGATATACTCCATCTCGAGAACCACCTGAAAAGCATGTTTTGCTATGGTTTATCTCTGAAAAATCTCTAACGATTTACTTATTAGCCCAGAGTTGAATTGTAATCTTTACGATGATTGCTAGGCGTTTGGAACTATTAACGCTGTTAGTTCTGTTTACTCCGGCGTTTTGGCAACGGTAGTTAATTAACTGCTACACCAATTTTCTGCGTAGAGACGCCCAACCTGGGCGTCTTTTTCTAGCTTTCGAGACGCCCAGGTTGGGCGTCTCTACATAAATAATTATGCTGCTCATCTACGGATAAAACCAAATCTGCCTGCGCAGGCATTGTGCGCAACATATGCTCAGTTAAACGCTGATAATGCATGATAAAACGCTGTACTTCGCTGTCGGTCATTGGCTCACGACTTACGCTATCCTTTGATTGCAACACCTGCGCCCCTAAATCTTTTTCTTGCTGCAAACGATGCTGATAAACCAAATCAAAACTCGGAACTTCTAACATAACCAATAGATCTAGTAATTCAAATAATTGCTGATATTCGTTCGCCAACACATCATTTGCATAACGCCGCCAAACACCATGAGGGTCTTCTAGTTTCTCCAAGTTATTTACTGGTTCGATTAATTCATTTTCAGGTTGTGATTCAGCTCCCACACACCAGCCTTCAAATATTACAATATCAATTTTGCCATTGATTACGCGCCATTTATCTCTAGGCAAGCAATCATCTAAAGCTTTATCGAATATGGGAAGCAGAACTTGAGAATTATCATTAGAGTTTTTTAAAGCAGTTAAAAAATCAATGCCTAACTGCACATCATGCGTACCAGGAACTCCACGCGTTGCAAATAGAGGATGAATATCACGCACCAGCTCTTGCCGTTCAGCTTGCGTTTTGTACAAATCATCAAGGGATAATACTACGACTTTTTTATTGTGCTGTTGTTGGAGACTTTCTTTAAGGTGACGACTAAATGTAGATTTGCCTGAGCCTTGCGCGCCGTTAATACCAACAACCAACGCCTCAGCTACCTGCTCAAAACGTTGCAATATCAATTTACTAACAGCTGTTATCAGCACTAAACTCATCCATCATACGACTAAAATCATATAATATCATCCATGGCCGTCATACAAAAGGCGTAGGTAATAGAGACATTATAAAGTACACGCCTCACCATCACTGTCACAGTCTTCCGCCGGGGATTCCTCGCAATTCTGGGATGGAAGTAACAACTCCTTATGTAACTTTTTTACTAGCCTCTTCTTATCTTCACCAGTAGGCCAAGCATGCTGCGTTGCATAAAAAGTAATATTAAAAGAACCGTTGTCAGTACGTATATTATACTTGATCGTATTTGCAACATGCGTATATTCATCCATACCACTTTTATCTGGCAGTAAATTAACGACAACATCCAATTTAAATTCAGCAATCTCTCCCTCTTTTAGCAAATATATTAACTCGTTCTCAAAAATACTCATATGCGCGTTGCATTCAAAGGTCGCCGCCACTAAATTACTTTTTACTTGTGAACCATTTTTGTCAGGGGGGTCGTAAGCATACGCAACCAGCTGCACCCACTGCCAAATATTTCTACTATTAACCGTTCTCCTATCGCCTTTGCGTGTTCATTGGCAGAGCCACCCATAACTTGATTCTGAGTAACTGGACGACTACCACTCACTAATTTACCAACTGAAACTGAAACATCATAATATTGTTTAGCTACATCTGTTAACGATGGCAACGTTCCAAAAACATCCGTAGACGACCTTCGTGGACGCTTAAAAAACCGCCCTCGACCGGTAAGTTTTTTTCTGACGGCAAGTAATATAAACCAAGCGGAAGAGCATCACCCAAACTTTCATATTCCGCTACTCACGCTAAACGAGTTTGTCTCGGAGTTGACTTGCGTATCGTTGGACCATAAATTTCTCCCGGATGAAACAGAAAAGAATTGGGAGTAAACGGCCTAACTTGCTTTTCAGGTGTCGATGGGCCAGTCATATTAAAATCCACACTCGGGGATAACTGGCGGCACGATAAATGGCGTATCTCCAATCACATCATCTAATTTTCGTGCAGTATCTAATTGACCCGGATCGGCCTTTTCCAACCTCTGACGCTTAAGAGGCGAGTTTACGCGCTCACAATCATTCTCTTGCCCGCCGCCGCCGCGCGCGGACACCTGTTTACAAATAAACACCTTAAAGATAAGATGCCAGCGTTTACTTAACTAGCTGGAGTAATGCCATGATTATTGATTGCCACCATCATTTGCTAGCAGAGAATTGGTATAAAAAATCACTACTGAAAGATATTGCGACCAATATTCTTGGGCCGCTAGTGAAAGACCGGCTAACAGAAGATGAATATAATAACCCTGAAATTTTTTACGAAAGAGTTTATCAAAATGTTTTTGACGAAACCGGCGATCTTTTAGTGAAAAACATGAAAGAAGCCGGGGTTGATAAAACTTGTATATTTAGTTTTGATGCAGAATTAACCAGAGGGGTTGCCGAGGTTTCTATCGATGAACAGAATGAAAAAATCGCTGTGGCAGCGTCAAAATATCCTGAGAAACTTATTCCGTTTTATTCTATCAATCCGAGACAAAATAAAGCAGTAGAACGATTCAAATATGGACTACGAAATTTAGGCATGAAGGGAATTAAGCTACATCCACCGCTTGGTGGTTTTTTACCAAGTGATGATATTTGTTATCCTATCTACAGGGCTTGTATGGAGCACGGGGTGCCAGTAATTTTTCACACGGGGAGTTTGCAGCCTATTCCATCCAGCGATATCGCACACCCTTCTCATGTTGAAAAAGTTGCCCTTGATTTTCCACGCTTGCCTATTATTTTAGCACATTTTTCTTTGACTTCATGGGAAGATGCTCTGCGGTTAGCAAGCAAATACTCTAATTTATATTTCGATTTTTCACTTTTATTTTTAACTTATTTGGAAAACCCCACTGAGGCATATCGTAGACTGAGAAAATTTTTAGATGAAATTGGTCCTGAACGAGTTTTTTGGGGAACTGACGGCCCTTTTTATAATGATATTTTCCCAACAAAGAGATGGGTCAAAACTATTAAATCCCCCGATCCTTCTATATATGCCAATATAACTTTTTCCAACAAAGAGATTGATTTAATTATGGGGAACGCTTTTGCTAACTTGTTAAATATCGTTTAGGGGCTGTTGCAGCTAGTAACAGCTATTAGTTGAAGTGCCTCTAGGGTGATAATTGAATGTACCTAGATAGGTGCGCAGCTCAGAGTTGAATCCAAAAACAGGAGACGCATGCTATGCTTCTCTACATGTAATTACTTAGGAACTTGCCGGTGTAAGATTTTTTGCATTTGGCTACATCTTCGGGGGTACCGGCAACAATAATTTCACCACCTTTGTCGCCGCCTTCTGGGCCTAGATCTATGACCCAATCAGCGGTTTTTATTACATCTAAATTATGCTCAATTACGACCACGGTGTTACCGCGTTCGCGTAGACGATGCAGAACTTCTAATAGATGCTTCACGTCGTGGAAATGTAAGCCGGTTGTTGGCTCGTCGAGCATATATAAAGTATTGCCTGTGTCGCGCTTGGATAACTCTTTCGCTAATTTAACGCGTTGCGCCTCACCACCTGACAGCGTAGTGGCACTTTGACCTAAATGAATATAACCTAAACCAACGTCGATTAGGGTTTGTAATTTATGCGCTATTTGTGGAACTGGCGCAAAAAACTCTACCGCTTCTTCGACAGTCATAGCTAAAACATCGGCAATATTTTTACCTTTGTAGGTTATCTCTAAGGTTTCGCGGTTATAGCGTTTCCCTTTACATGCATCGCAAACCACGTAAACGTCCGATAAGAAATGCATTTCCACTTTAATTAAACCATCACCTTGACACGCTTCGCAGCGACCGCCTTTTACATTAAAACTAAATCTTCCTACTTGGTAACCACGCGCTCGCGCTTCTTGCGTATTAGCAAACAGTTCACGTATAGGCGTAAATAAGCCTGTATATGTGGCTGGATTGGAACGAGGGGTTCTTCCTATTGGGCTTTGATCAATATCTACTACCTTATCTAGCAAACCTAAACCGGTAATATTTTTATATGCCGTTGGCTCAGAGATTGCGGCTCTATTTAATTTTTTGGCAACTAATGGATACAGCGTATCATTAATTAAACTAGATTTACCTGAACCGGAGACTCCGGTAATACAGGTAAGCAAACCAACCGGAATATTCGCATCTATATTTTTTAAATTGTTTTTACTTACGCCTTGCAGATAAATGACTCTTTTTGGGTCATATTTTTCTCGCGTTTTTGGCATCGGAATCGTTAATTCGCCAGAGAGATATTTACCGGTTAACGACTCTTTATTCGCAATAATTTGTTCGCAGGTACCTTCGGCAATTATTCGGCCGCCATGAATACCAGCGCCTATACCAATATCAACTACATGGTCAGCCATACGCATCGTATCGGCATCATGCTCTACAACTATCACAGTATTACCAAGGTCACGTAGACGCACTAGCGTCTCTATAAGACGCTCATTGTCGCGCTGATGCAGGCCAATTGTTGGCTCATCTAATACATACATGACACCGACCAATCCCGAACCAATTTGACTAGCAAGGCGGATGCGCTGAGCTTCGCCACCTGACAACGTATCGGCACTACGCGCGAGCGAAAGATAATTGAGTCCAACATTCACAAGAAATCTTAATCGTGCCGTTACCTCTTTTAAGATTTTTTCTGCAATTTCACCACGATATCCTGGCAGGGTTAGCGCTTCGAAAAACTCTAGCGCTTGTTCGATTGTTAGCGCAGAAATTGTTGGCAGATTTGTTTCGCCGATAAAAACGTTACGTGCCTCTTTTTTTAAGCGTGCACCTTGGCATGATGGACATAGGTCTTGCGTTAAATATTTTGCTAGCTCTTCGCGCATCATTACTGATTCAGTTTCCTTGTAACGACGTTCCATAATTGGAATTACGCCTTCAAATGGATGTGTGCGCTGAATACGTCTACGCCTCCCAATAATATAACTGAATTTTATTTTCTCTTTGCCACTACCAAATAAAATTATTTGACGAAAATCTGCTGGTAGTTCGTTAAATGGCGTCTCTAACGTCACATCATAGTGTTTCGCTAATGACGTTAACATTGAAAAGTAATATAGGTTTCTACGATCCCACCCACGCACAGCGCCTTCGGCTAAACTTAATTCAGGATCGGTAATTATTTTTTCGGGATCAAAATTGTTTTTTAAACCCAAGCCATCACATTCTGGGCATGCACCAACAGGATTATTAAAAGAGAAAAGGCGTGGCTCTAATTCGGCGATACTATAACCACAAATCGGGCAAGCATATTTTGCGGAGAAAACCTGCTCTTTATCGCTATCCATATCTGCGATTTTTACTAAGCCATCGGTTAGATTAACTGCAGTCTCTAGCGATTCAGCTAAACGTTGACGGACATCTGCGCGTACTTTTATGCGATCAACAACAACTTCGATCGTATGTTTTTTATGCAAACTTAATTCTGGTGCATTCTCTAATTCGTAAACCTCTCCGTCAATACGCGCACGAATAAACCCTTGGCCACGCAGATCTTCGCATAGCTGGACATATTCACCCTTACGTGCCCGCACAACTGGCGCCAAAATCATCAGCTTCGTCTCTTCAGGCAGCTCCAGAATCGCATCAACCATTTGACTGATGGTCTGCGCCTCTAAAGTTGTGCCATGCTCAGGACAACGCGGTTGACCAACACGCGCAAAGAGCAATCTCAAGTAATCGTAGATCTCAGTAACCGTGCCTACTGTTGAGCGCGGATTATGAGATGTTGATTTCTGCTCGATAGAGATCGCTGGCGACAACCCTTCGATCAGATCTACATCAGGCTTTTCCATCATAGATAAAAATTGACGCGCATATGCAGAGAGTGATTCAACATAGCGGCGCTGGCCTTCGGCGTACAGAGTATCAAAAGCCAAGGATGATTTTCCTGAACCGGAGAGACCAGTAAAAACTATAAGTTTATCGCGCGGTAAATCTAGATCAACATTTTTTAGGTTATGAGTGCGTGCCCCACGGATGCGTATTTCATTCATGCGCGTAGTATAGCATGGGAATGTTGCAAGCCGAATTTAGGTGAGCAGTAATGCGAGAAAAATTGGCGAAAAACGCGCAGTTTATATTGATAAATGAGCATCCCGGATCAAGTCCGGGACATGCTTTGAGGCGATTTTTGTCGTATTAATGCCGCATAAATTCGGCTTGCAACAGTCCCAGCATCGAATCTGATGTTTACTACCGCGCCCCTCAATCTAAAGCGCCGTATAGAGAAATACCTGTATTGCATGCGGGTGAAATTATTTGGTACTCTTTATGCGTGACCTAGAATAAGTTCATGGTTACAATAGAGATCGTTAGTAAAGCATTTTAGGAGAAAGTAGATGGCTAATAGAGGTGTTAATAAGGTAATTTTGGTTGGTAACTTAGGTAATGATCCAGAGATTCGCTACACACCAAGTGGTAGCGCAGTTGCTAATGTATCTGTGGCAACAAGTGAGTCCTGGCGTGATAAATCTTCTGGTGAGATGCAAGATCGCACCGAATGGCATCGCGTGGTGTTCTTCAATCGCTTAGCTGAAATTGTTGGTGAGTATTTACATAAAGGTTCGAAAGTATATATTGAAGGAACTTTGCGCACTCGCAAGTGGCAGGATAAAAGTGGCATGGATCGCTATACAACAGAAATCATTGCTAGCGAGATGCATATTCTAGATAGTCGTTCTGGTGGTGGCAATAACCATCCTGAGCATCGGCAACAAAATAATGCTCCGGCGCAAGCTCCGGCACAGGGTAGCAATAAGAGTGCTCCTGCTGATAATGATTTTGATGACGACATTCCTTTTTGATTTTTTGTCTTACAAAAAGGGGCCATCTAGGCCCCTTTTTTTAGACGCGATAAATCGCGTCTCTACGAGTTTAATTTTAACTTACATATATAAAAACCGTGCATCTGCTTGTTTGGTAGAACGCGTATAGTTTTTTTCAGGTCAGGGTTTAATTTTTTCTTTTTCCAGGCCGTTAATCCCGACTGCTGACCAGAAATCATGTCTGGCAAGTCTATTACAGATAATCTATCACCAAATTTTTTCAGTACCCGATCAATTACCAGTTCATTTTCTTCTGGTGCGAATGAGCATGTTGAATAGACCAAAGTACCGCCTGGCTTTAGACAGCTTATTGCGGAAAAGAGCAGCTGCTTTTGTTTGCGCTGCATCTCAGTGATTTTTTTTAAGCTCCAGAATTGATAGGTTTTTGGATTAGAAACTTTAAAACGCGCTTCTGATGAGCATGGAGCATCCAATAAAATCTTATCAAATTGCCCTGTAAATTTTCGCCAAATTAACGTTCCATCTGCAAGCATGGTTTTAACATTCGTTACCCCATGACTTTTTAAGTTCGCCAGTAGGTGAAAAAATCTTTTCTTTACCTTTTCGACAGCAACAATCCGCCCTTGATTTTGCATTTGTGCTGCCATCTGAATTGTTTTACTACCTGGTGCTGCGGTTAGATCGAGAATGTTTTCACCAGGCTGCAGATCCAATATTTTTACTGGCAACATACTGGCCAAATTTTGGATATATATTTCACCGCTCTCATATAACCTACTTGCAACTAGGCGCTGTTTTTCTTGAGCAGGTAATACATAAGCATTAGGAAATAGGTCTATTGGCTTGCAGAAAAACTCATCGGCTTGCAGTTCTTGTAGAACTTTATCAGGTTCAGCAAGTAAATTATTTATCCAAAAGACAACATCAGAATCATGCGCAAAAGTAGCCACGCACTCTGTGAATTTATTCTCAGGAATAATTAAAGCAAGTCTTGCGAGAAAATCGGCCGGCAGAGCCATTATTCTGCTTTTTCACCCTCAGCAGCACGCTCAACTAATTCAACAATAGCCATAGGAGCTTGATCACCAGGGCGATTGCCGCATTTAAGTACACGCATATAACCACCAGGACGCTCTTTATAGCGTGGACCTAAAGTGGCGAATAATTTACCAACAACGGCTTTATCACGTAAACGTGAAAAAGCTAAACGACGATTAGCCACGCTGTCTTCTTTTGCTAAAGTAATTAACGGCTCAGCAAATCGACGCAGCTCTTTAGCTTTAACCGTTGTAGTTCTAATTAACTCTTTATCAAATAGCGACACAACCATGTTACTAAACATAGCTTTACGATGACTACTATTACGATTTAATTTCTTTCCGCTTTTTTGATGTCGCATGACTTTCTACCCTATTGATTTTCTTCTAACTCAGCTGGTGGCCAGCGCTCTACTTTCATACCTAAAGAAAGACCACGCGAAGCCAATACTGTCTTAATTTCATTTAAAGATTTTTTACCCAAATTCGGCGTTTTCAGCAGATCGGATTCTGAACGCTGCACTAAATCACCGATATAATAAATGTTCTCACCTTTCAAACAGTTTGCTGAACGAACAGTTAACTCTAAATCATCAACTGGTCGCAACAGAACCGGATTCACCTCTTCTGTTACCTGCAAAACCTCTTCGAAAGCTTCATCACGCAATTCGGCAAAAGTTGCTAGCTGATGCTGCAAAATAGTTGCACAACGACGAATCGCTTCCTCTGGGGTTAATGTACCATCTGTCTCTAGATCGATAATCAGCTTATCCAAATCAGTGCGTTTTTCAACACGAGCATTTTCTACCTGATATGAGACTCGGCGTACCGGGCTAAAACTAGCATCTAACAATAATTGTCCAATCTGACGCTCATCTTCAGGCGAAAGGCGACTAGCTACTGGCTGATAACCACGACCAACAGCAACTTTAATACGCATATCAAGTTTTGCGCCTTCAGCTAAATGCGCAATCACATGCTCCGGATTAAGAATCTCAACATCGTGTGGCAGTTGAATATCTGCAGCAGTTACAACACCAGCATCCGACTTACGCAGCTCAAGTGTTACCTCAGAGCGCTCCAATAATTTAAAAACTATACCTTTGATATTCAACAAGACGATAACTACATCTTCTTGCACGCCATCAAGAGTACTGTATTCATGCAGCACACCATCAATTTCAACTGAAGTTGGCGCAGCCCCCTGCATGGAAGAAAGTAGAATTCTACGTAACGCATATCCTAGAGTATCACCAAAACCACGTTCAAATGGCTCCATAATAATCTTAGAATGCACATCACTAACCTTTTCAACTTTAATAGCTTTAGGCGTAAGAAAACTTGTATAAATATCCTGCATTTTAGACCCTCTATTTGGAATATAGTTCAACAACTAAGTGAACTTTAAATTCAGTTGGCAACTCTTCAGCTTCCGGGCACCTAGTAAATGTTCCGCTCATGTCACCAGCATTCACTGATAACCAGTCATAATCGGGACGCTGCTCAGCCAACTGTAACGCACTTGCGATTCTAGTCTGTTTTTTCGATTTTTCCCTAACTTCTACTATATCACCAGACACAACTATGTAAGACGGAATGTTTACAGACTTACCGTTAACCTTAATCCCTTTGTGCCCAACTAACTGTCTCGCCTCAGCCCTTGTGCTAGCAAAGCCTAAGCGATAAACAACATTATCTAATCTTGATTCAAGCAATTGCAATAAGTTGTGACCAGTCGAACCTTTACGACGATCAGCTTCTTGGTAATAGCCGTGAAATTGTTTCTCCAGCACACCGTAATAGCGCTTGATTAGCTGCTTCATACGCAACTGAACACCATATTCCGTTGTACGACTACGACGTGTACCATGTACGCCAGGAGGTGTATCAGCTTTACACTTTGAATCTAAAGCTCTTACATTACTTTTTAGTTGTAGATCAGTACCTTCTCTTCTCGATAATCTACATTTTGGACCGCGATATCTTGCCATTAAACTACTACCTCTTATACTCGACGTCTTTTCGGTGGACGACAACCATTGTGGGGAATTGGGGTCACATCAACTATTGCCGTTATATAAAACCCCTGACTATGTAAAGCCCGCACCGCAGACTCACGACCAGGTCCCGGCCCTTTAACCCAAACCTCCATATTGCGCATACCCATATCTTTCACCACTGTAGCCACATGATCAGCAGCGATCTGCGCAGCATACGGGGTGCTTTTACGTGAGCCACGAAAACCACTGCCACCAGCAGTTTTCCATGCCAAAACATTGCCCTGGCGATCTGAAATGGAAACTATTGTATTATTGAATGACGCATTAATATGCGCAACACCATCAGTAACTATACGTTTTTTCTTGCGAGCCATATTCTCTATTTCCTAACTTGTTTTTTCTTACCTTTACGGGTACGAGCATTTTTTTGTGTGTTCTGACCGCGAACAGGCAAACCTCTGCGGTGCCTAATCCCACGATAACAACCAAGATCCATTAAGCGTTTAATATTCATCGCTATTTCACGACGAAGATCACCCTCAATACGAAATTTTGCAACCTCAGCACGTAGAGCCTCAATCTGAGCCTCCGTTAGATCCTTAACCTTTGCTGTCGGCATAACCTTTGCCGCTTCGCATATTTCTTGTGCCCGAGAGCTACCAATACCATAAATAGCAGTTAAAGCAATAACCGCATGCTTTTGAATCGGTACATTTACACCAGCAATTCGCGCCATTAATCCACCTCTGTTTTCTCTTCATAAAAAGCGGCTAAAGATACCGCTCGACTCATTAAAAATCAAGTACTAACCTTGTCGTTGCTTATGCTTAACCTCTTTACAGATAACACGCACAACACCCTTTCTCTTGATAATTTTACAATATCTACACATTTTCTTTACTGAAGCTCTTACCTTCATAACTCTTCTCCAAACTATCTAAACATCGGTCCGCCCTTTAGGCGAGCCTTCTTCATTATAGAATCATATTGATGCGACATCAGATGTGCCTGCACCTGCGACATAAAATCCATCAACACTACAACCACGATCAGCAACGAGGTGCCGCCAAAATAAAATGGCACGTTCCACTTGGTCATCATAATCTGTGGTAACAAACAAATAATAGTAATATAAATCGCGCCAATAAATGTTAAACGCGTTAAAACTACATCAATATATTTTGCAGTATGTTCTCCCGGACGAATTCCAGGAATAAACGCACCTGACTTTTTCAAGTTATCCGCGGTTTCTTTTGGATTAAATACTAGCGCAGTATAGAAAAAGCAGAAAAAGATAATTGCTATGGTAAACAACAGCAAATATAGCGGCTGACCAATTGAAAGAGCAAAACCTATTTCACGCAACCATTCCATACCTTTCCCGTGACCAAACCATTGCGCTAATGTCGCTGGCAACATCAAAATACTAGATGCAAAAATCGGCGGAATAACACCGGACATATTTATTTTTAACGGTAAGTGACTGGTTTGCGCTGCATATACTTTTCTACCAACTTGGCGTTTCGCATAATTAACAGTAATTTTACGTTGAGCGCTCTCCATAAATACCACAACACCAGTAACAAGAATAACTACGGCAATCAACAGCAATAACGAAATAACTTGCATCTGCCCCTGACGCACTTGATTTAGAACCTGTGCAACCGCAGAAGGGAAACGCGCAACAATACCTGCAAAAATGATCATGGAAATACCATTACCAATACCACGCTCTGTCATCTGCTCACCTAACCACATCAAAAACATACTGCCTGCAGCAAGAGTAATGGTCGAAGTGAAGTAAAAACTCATTCCAGGAAACAGAACCGTTCCTGATGCAACAAGCCATTTGGAAATACCAAGCGCCTGAAACACAGACAACAATAATGTGCCATAACGGGTGTATTGATTGATTTTTCTACGTCCAGACTCACCCTCTTTTTTCAGCTCTTCGAGCTTCGGAGAAATTGAACCGAACATCTGAATAATAATAGAAGCAGAAATATAAGGCATCACACCTAATGCAAAAATGGTAAAGCGTTTTAATGCGCCACCAGAAAACATATTAAACAGACCCAAAATGCCACCACTATGCGCATTGAATAAATCAGCTAAACGCACAGGATTTAACCCGGGAACTGGAATATGCGCACCGAGTCTAAAGATAATTAGACCCAATAACAAAAATAGCAGGCGCTGTTTTAATTCAGACAACCCACTACCCATCTGTGGTGTATTTTGCTTCTTTTTAGCCACTATTCTACTTTGCCTCCTGCTTTCTCAATGGCTGCGCGAGCTCCGGCAGTTGCTCTAATACCGCTTAAAGTAACCGATTTTCCAAGCTCTCCAGATAAAACAACTTTAGCGTATTTGATTCTTGAAGTAATTAGGTTAGCTGTACGCAATGCAGTCAAATCAATGACTTTAGCATCAACCTTGCTTAAGGCGTACATTGGAACTTCTGCAGTCACTAATGATTTACGTGAAGTAAAACCAGACTTTGGAATACGTCTATGCAAAGGCATTTGTCCGCCTTCGAAACCAATCTTTGCGCTATAACCAGAACGTGACGTTTGACCTTTATGGCCACGACCACCGGTTTTACCTAGACCACTACCAATGCCTCGACCACGACGTTTAGCGGCTTTTTTGGTTCCAACGACAGGTTTTAGTGTATTAAGACGCATAATTAAATTTCCTGAACTTTTAATAAATATTGAATTTTGTTGACCATACCTCTGTTTTCCGGAGTATCTTCAACTTCAACTGTTTGATTGATACGACGCAAACCTAAACCACGCGCACAAGCGATGTGATTAGCCAAGCGACCACTAATACTTTTTATCAAAGTTAATTGTAGTTTTTTATTCTTCATCTTTAACCTTTATTTCTACAATGTCTTTTACTTTTTTACCGCGTTTTGCAGCAACACTTTCAGGAGAAACCATGTCTAAAATGCCGTTAATCGTCGCTTTCACCACATTTAATGGATTACGTGAACCAACGATCTTAGCTAAAATATCATGCACTCCCATAACCTCGCAAACTGCGCGCATCGCACCACCGGCAATTAATCCGGTACCTTCTGATGCAGGCATCATAATAACTTTTGTGGCTCCATGACGACCAATAATAGGATGTTGCAGCGTTGCTCCATTTAACTGCACACGCTTCATATCACGACGCCCAGCTTCCATCGCTTTTTTAATAGCAACTGGCACTTCACGCGCCTTACCAAGACCACAACCGACCTTGCCTTTACCATCACCGATAACAACTAACGCAGAAAAACCAAAGATACGGCCACCTTTAACAACTTTCGCGGTACGTCGTACATGCACTAACTTTTCTTGCAAGCCGTCACTTTTTGTTTGATTATCAAAACTCGTCATAATTATTTCCTAAAACTCTAAACCAGCTTCACGAGCAGCATCAGCCAATGCTTTAACTCGCCCATGATACCTAAAACCTGATCGATCAAATGCTACTGATTTGACCCCTGCTTTAACAGCACGCTCAGCCACCTGCTTTCCAACAACAGTTGCCGCAGCAACGTTACCACCATTTTTAATGTCCTTTTGTATGGCCTTTTCAGCGGTAGACGCAGCAGCTAAAACTTTTCCTGCTTGATCTATAACCTGAGCATAAATATGCCTAGGCGTACGGTGGATACTTAATCTTGCAACATTAAGCAATGTAATTTTTGCTCTCGTTTTCGTTGCACGACGATTTCTTGATTTACTCTTATCCATTACTTCTTCTTACCCTCTTTGCGTACCACATGTTCATCAGCATAACGCACACCTTTACCTTTGTATGGTTCTGGTTTTCTGTAACTTCTAATTTCTGCCGCAACCTGACCAACCAACTGCTTACTTATCCCCTTAATGATAATCTCAGTCTGGCTTGGCATCTCAATAGCTATACCTTCAGGTATTGGATGCACAACTGGGTGTGAAAAACCTAACGTTAGATTTAAGTTTTTACCCTGTGCTTGCGCACGATAACCAACACCGATCAAAAGCAATTTCTTTTCATAACCCTTACTTAAGCCTTCAACCATATTTTTAAATAGTGCCCGCATGGTTCCTGCAAATGCATCAGCATTTTCAGCCCCCTCTTTAGGAGCAAAACGAACACAATCGTCCTCTCTAGTCACCAATACTGAGCTATGAAGATCCAGAGTTAATGTTGATTTTCCACCTTTAGCGGTAATCAGACCATCAACGATACTGACCTCTATACCGGCAGGAATTGTTATTGGATTCTGTGCTACTCTCGACATCAACCGCTCCTAACTTACATAACAGATAATTTCGCCACCCACACCTAATGAACGAGCCTTTCGATCACTCATCACACCCTTCGGAGTAGAAATAATCGCAATACCTAAACCATTCATCACCTTTGGCAACTCATCTTTGCCCTTATAAACACGCAAGCTCGGCTTGCTTGCTCTCTGTATTTTTTCTATTACAGGTTTACCTTCATAATATTTTAGCTTTATATGCATCTTTTTCTCAGCCTTCTCGCCCTCAACATTATATTCGACAATATAACCTTCACTTAGCAATACCTCAGCAACCGCCGCCTTTAATGTTGATGCTGGCATAGAAACCTTAGGCAGCCCAATAGCTTGCGCATTACGCACTCTGGTTAACATATCAGCAATTGGATCTTGTAAACTCATTATTCTTACTACCTCTTTATAATTATTACCAGCTGGACTTCTTCATGCCTGGCACTAACCCAAAATTAAATGCTTTACGCAAACAACAACGACAAAGGCCAAATTTTCTATAAACGGCTCTTGGTCTTCCACAACTCACACAACGTCGACGCAAACGAACTGGACTTTCATCACGCGGCCTTTTATTTAATTTCACTACCGCTTTCATTTTCTCATCGTAATCAACATTCTGATCTTTGATGAAATCTTTTAAAGCCTCGCGACTAGCGCTAGCTCTTGTTGATAATTTTTTTACTAGCTCTTCACGAGCGATCATACGTGTCGTTGCCATAAAATCTTCTACCTCAATCCTTCAACGGAAATTTAAATGCTGCTAACAACGCCTTTGCTTCAGCGTCAGTTTTCGCAGTTGTGGTAATGGTGATATCCAAACCACGTATCTTATCAATTTTGTCGTACTCAATTTCAGGAAATACAATCTGCTCTTTAATGCCCAAACTATAATTCCCGCGCCCATCAAAAGCTTTACCAGAAAAACCACGAAAGTCACGAATTCGTGGAATCGCAATAGATACTAATCTATCAAGAAACTCATACATTTTGTCGCGACGCAATGTAACCTTGCAACCAATTGGCCAACCATCACGGATTTTAAAGCCCGCAATTGACTTGCGTGCTTTAGTAACAACAGGCTTTTGACCTGCAATTTTTGTTAAATCATCAACCGCGTTTGTTAATATTTTTTTATCAGCTGCAGCCTCACCAACACCCATATTTAGAGTTATTTTACTAAT